>CALZMB010000014.1 GCA_945788485.1 uncultured bacterium
CCACCAAAATGGTGGCTTATAAGCAGTTACAAAAACGTTTTGCAAGTATTGTCAGAGGGTCTATTTACCGATGCAAAAATGCCGGAAGATGTTTGAGAGCGTTTCTTCTGTCGTGATGGCACCTCCGGTGATGTCGGCGAGATGTCGGAGGGCGGCGCGGAGGTCTTCGCTGATGAGGTCTCCGCTGAGGTCTATGTCAAGGGCTTGCATGACGTTGGTGATGCTTTGGTGAGCCTTCACGAGAGAGGCGTAGTGGCGTGCGGATGTTATGATGACGTCGTTTTCGGTGAAAGAGGGGATGCCGGCGGCGTTGTAGATGGTGTCTTTCAGCTGTTGGATGTTGCTGTTCTGCTTGGCGCTGATGCCGATGATATGTGCATCGGGGAAGAGGGGGGAGAGTTGTGCCGTGATGTCGGATATGTCTGTTTTGTTGTTGACGACGATGAGTGTCTTGTGTTGGCAGAGGGCGAGAATGTCTTCTGCCTCTTTTTTTGCCGGTATGTTGTCGAGCATCCACACGACGATTGCCGCTTCGTTGATTTTTTTGTATGTGCGGTCGATTCCGAGTTGTTCTATTGTGTCGTCGGTGTCTCTTATGCCGGCGGTGTCGATGAATCTGAATGTCACGCCGTTGATGACGGTGGTGTCTTCGATGACGTCTCTTGTTGTGCCGTGAATGTCGCTTACGATGGCTCGTTCGTCGCCTACGAGCAGGTTTAGCAGTGTGCTTTTGCCTACGTTTGTCTTTCCTGCGATAGCCACGGCGATGCCTTCTTTCATTGCTTTGCCAGACGCGAACGACGCGGCGAGGGTGGTGATGCGTTGGTCGATTTGCCTTGAAAGTTCAGCCAGTTGTGTGCGGTCGGCAAATTCGAGGTCTTCGTGGTCGGAGAAGTCGAGTTCGAGTTCGAGGAGAGAGGTGAGTTTCAAGAGTTGTTCTCTTAGTTGTGCGAGTTCGTTGGAGAAGTTCCCTTTGAGTTGCGAGAGCGCCATTTTGTGTGTTGCGCTATTTGTAGCGGCTATGAGGTCGGCAACGGCTTCGGCCTGGCTGAGGTCGAGTTTCCCGTTGAGGAAAGCCCGTTGTGTGAATTCTCCGGGTTGTGCCATGACGCATCCTTGCCTGAGAAGTGTCTGGAGGATGTTTTTCATGATGTATGCCGAGCCGTGGCATGAGATTTCTATGCTGTCTTCTCCGGTGTATGAGTGTGGCGCGCGGAAGAGTGACAGCATCACCTCGTCGATGACGGCGGCTGTCTTTTCGCTTTTCTCTTGGGAGAGGATTTGTCCGTAGTGCAGAGTGTATCCTTTTGCTTTGGTGATTGTGTTGTCGTTCCCGTTTTTTTTGAACACTTTGTCTGCAATGTCTATTGCGTTTTCTCCTGAGATGCGTATGATTCCTATGGCTCCTCCCGCAGGTGTCGCCATGGCGCATATTGTGTTTTTGTTATGTGTCATTGGTGGGTTGGTTTAGTAGATGACGAGGCTGTCGGCTTTCACCCGTTCCTGCAGCCATTGTCCGAGTCTTGTCTTCTCTTGTTGTGACAGAGGTTTCTTGTTTTCTGTCGAAATGATGGCTGCGACGAAATGTTTCACTTCGTTGTTTTCGCTGTTTGCCTGCGCTACTTTAGAGATGGTGATGGTGTTGACTTGCGGGAAGAGGATGTTGAGTTCTTTCCTGATGTCAGCCGTTATGTTTTCGTATTGCTTGTATTCGTCGAGCTGGCTTGTGAGGTTGGTGACTTCGGCCGATAGCTCGATGATTTTCTTCTGGTCGTTTTGTCTTGTTGTCGTGATTTGTGAGATTTGCGAGTTGAGTTTGAGCAGGCTGTCTCCTTGTTCTCCCTGTATGATGTTGAGTTTGATGTCGTCGAGGCCGTATTGCCTCATGCTATGTTGTGCCGCTGCTGTTGTGGAGTCAGATATTTCTTTTCCTACGGCGATGATGTTCAGCGTTTTCTTTTCTTTGTCGAGGGATGATGAGATTATTTGTGTTCCGTTCTGTTGCAGTTCTTTGTGCAGGAAAGAGCTGATGTTGTTTTGCTGTATGCTTTTCCTGACGATGTTGTATGTCATGGCAGCCGCTGGCAGAATGGTGATGACGGCGAGCGCCATGATGACGTGGCGTGCTTTTTTCTCTGCTGCGGGTGAGAGGAAGTCTTTTTTCTTGAATTGCATCAGTCTGACTCCGATGTATGTGGAAAGGCTGATGAAGACGGTGTTGATGAAGAAGAGGTAGAACGCTCCGAGGAAATAGAGAATGTGTCCTGTCGCGAGTCCGTAGCCTGCGGTGCAGAGCGGCGGCATGAGAGCGGTTGCGATGGCAACGCCTGGCAGCACGTTTCCTTTTCCTTTTGTGCAGATGGCGAGAATGCCTGCCGCTCCGCCGAATGTCGCTATGAGGACGTCGTAGATTGTAGGCGATGTTCGTGCGAGGAGTTCGGACTGCGCTTCTCCGAGGGGCGTGATGAGGAAATAGAGAGTTGCGGTGAGTACGCTGATGACGGTTGCCACTCCGAAGTTGCGTGCGGCTCTCTTCAGCAGTTCGAGGTCGTTGATGCCTACGGCGAGGCCCATGCCGATGATGGGTCCCATGAGCGGTGAGATGAGCATGGCTCCGATGATGACAGCTGTGGAGTTGACGTTAAGTCCGAGCGATGCGATGAAGATGGCGAAGACGAGCACCCAGAGGTTCGGGCCGGTGAATGTGACGCCTTGTTTTATCTGCAAGACGATGTCCGCTTCGTTCTCCATGAATTGTTTCACGACGAAATGTTCTTTCAGGAGGGATAGGATGCTGTTTTCTTTCATGATGTTGTTGTTTTTTTATCAGTAAGTGATGTATGGCCTGAGTTTGTCTATGAGCTGTTGCGGGAAAGTGTTCAGCAGCCTGAGTTCAGAGATGTCGTTGATGCGTCCGTGTATGCGTCTGTAGTCGATTATCTGTTTTGCCATTGTGTATGAGATGTATGGATGTGCCCTGAGTTTCTCTGATGTTGCTGAGTTGATGTTTATCTGCCTCACGTCAGTGCTGCCTGTGGTGATGTATTGCAGGGCAGATTCGGGGAATCCTTCTATTTCGAGCAGTTGTTCGGCGGAAATGAATCCTCCGAGTTGTTCTCTGCGCCTGACGATTTGTCTTGCGAAGAATGCTCCGATGCCCGGGATGCGTCTGAGCGTGATGGTGTCGGCGCGGCTGATGTCCATTGTCTGTCCGGGTTTCAGTTTCTGGGGATATGTAAGTTGCTGCTGGTTGCCATGTGCCGTGTCGCTGTTGAGTGCTGTATGCTGTCTGTCTGCAGTGGCGTTTTTGTTGTCTGTGTATCTTTTTTTGCCGTAGATGTCGCCTGCTTCTTTGTATTCAGGCGATATTTTTATGTATGGCAGCAGTTCTTTGTATTTCTTCACTGTCAGTCCGTACAGTCGCGCGAAGTCTTCGGGGCAGGTGTATGCTCCTCCGGCAGCCCTGTATCTGTAGATGCTTCTGACTTGCCATGGCTGCAGCCCGAGGTTGAGCAGTGTTGTCGAATCGGCTGTGTTCGGGTCGAACGTCACGAGTGTCACTTTCTTTGCCTCTGTGGCGTAGTATTGTGTGCCTTTGTCCGCATTCCGGTGTCTGCTGTTCTCGCCTGATGCCATTGCCTGTCTTCCGCCGTCAAGTTCTGTATCTTTTGCCTTCGGGTTGTCGTGTATGTTGTCTTCGTATATGATTACGGCAACGGCGAGTGCTACGACAAGCAGCCCGATGATTATGCCGCGGTCTTGTCTGGCGATGTTTATGAGTTCAGTAGGAGAGTGGTCAAACATATTGCGTTGTACAATCTGTCATTGAGAATCTTTCATTCTGTTTTGTTGTAGAAATATCTTGCGAACTCCCAAATCACTATTCCGGCAGTGACGGAGACGTTGAGCGAGTGTTTTGTTCCGTGTTGCGGAATTTCTATGCAAGTGTCGCACATGTCGATGACGTGCTGCCCTACGCCGTGAACTTCGTTGCCGAGCACTACGGCGCAACCTTTCATGTCTTTCCAGTTGCGTATCTCGTCAGCGGGCATCATCACGGAGCCTTCGCATTGTTCGGCGGCGAAGACTTTGTAGCCTCTTTCTCTTATGGTTCTGACAGCCTCAGTTGTGTCGTTGACGTATGTCCATCTGACGCTGTCTTCTGCTCCGAGAGCAGTTTTGTGTATGTCGTTGTGCGGCGGCTGTGCTGTTATGCCGCACAAGAAAATCTCTTCTGCCCTGAACGCGTCGGCTGTTCTGAACACCGACCCTATGTTGTGCATCGAGCGCACATTGTCGAGCACGATGACGAGCGGCATTTTCTCCGCCTGCCGGTATTGTTCTGCCGAGATGCGTTCTATCTCTGTTGTTTTCAGTTTTCTGGACACTGTCTGTTCTGTTTTTGTTTATATTAAGGATAGGTGAAGCGTCTGCCTCGCGATGGCCTCAGATGCCGATGTTCTCTTTCAGTTGTTCGACGCTGCTTGCCCCGACGATTACAGATGTGACGCCGTTTCTGCTGAGGGTCCATTTCAGGGCTTTCTTCGCCAGTGTGTCGCCTTCGTTTTCCGCTTCAGCTTTCCATTGCCTGAGTTGTGCCATGAGCTGAGGCGTGAGCATGTCTTCGCTGAGGAACTTTGTCTTTGCCATGCGGCTGTCATCCGGCACGCCGTTGAGGTATCTGTCAGTGAGCAGCCCTTGCGCGAGCGGTGAGAACGAGATGAATCCGATGCCTCTTTCTGTGCATAGTTTCAGTGTGCCGTTCTCTTCCGGCTCCCGGTCGAGCATGTTCAGCCTGTCCTGCACGATGAGCAGTGGCGCGTCGTGTCTGTCGAGGTAGTCGATAGCCATCTCCAGTTCTTTCTTCGGCCATCTTGATATGCCGAGATAGAGGGCTTTCCCTTGCCTTACGATGTCCACCATAGCCTGCAGTGTCTCTTCGACGGGTGTGTTGGGGTCGAAGCGGTGGCTGTAGAAGAGATCGACATATTCGAGGTTCATTCTTTTCAGGCTCTGGTTGAGGCTTGCGATGAGATATTTTCTTGACCCCCAGTTGCCGTACGGTCCTTCCCACATGTCGTATCCGGCTTTCGTGCTGATGAATAGTTCGTCTCTGTATGGCGCGAAATCGTCTTTCATCAGTAGTCCGAGCGTTGTCTCTGCGCTGCCGTATGGCGGCCCGTAGTTGTTTGCGAGGTCGAAGTGCGTGATGCCGTGGTCGAAAGCGTACCGTGTGATAGCCCTGCTGCGTTCGAGCGGGTCCACGCCTCCGAAGTTGTGCCAGAATCCGAGGCTCACTTTCGGCAGCATCACACCGCTGTTTCCGCATCGTCTGTATTCCATGCCGTTATGGTATCTGTCGGCTTGTGCTGAGTATGTCATGTTGGGTATAGGTGTAGGTTTGTTTTTCTATGCCTTCGGCTTGCGCCTTGTCTCTGCAAAGTTACGAATTGTTTTCCTATTGTGCAAATTTTTTGTGGTGTATGGCGCTAAATGCCGCAATTCGACATAAATTTATCCTGCATATTTCGTCAATTGGAAATAAAATGCTAATTTTGCATCTTGATGCTGTCTTGCAGCAAGACACTCTAACCCGCAAAGCCAAATTATCCCGTCTATGTCAGAGACCCAGACCACCCTTTCGCGCCAGTCACGTTTCAAGGTTCGCGAGCCGTCGCAATATCATGTGGTGTTGCACAACGACGATGTCACGACGATGGATTTTGTCGTGATGGTTTTGATGACGATATTCCATAAGAGCCATTCGGATGCCGTTGCTATCATGATGAAGATACATCGTGAGGGCACGGGTGTCGCCGGCACCTACTATTTGGACATAGCGAAGACGAAGGCGCAGAAGACGAAGACGCTTGCTCGCCAGAACGGTTTTCCTTTAGAAGTAACAATCCAGGAGGTAATATGATTTTTGAAATTCTCAACATCAACCCGAAATACTGCACCCGTAGCCTGACCGACGTGTTGCACGCCACTTGCATGCACGCCGCCGAGTTCCGTTCGGAATACATCACGCCCGAGCACTTTCTCTACGCCGTGTCAACCGACCCCCAGTTTGTGGCGTTCTGCAAGAGCATGGACGCTGACATATACAAGCTGCGCAAAGACCTGTACGAGTATATCTCATCGCTCGACCGTGTGCCGAGAGGCAAAAAGTATGATGCGGAGCTGTCGTTCGAGAGCGATGTCCTGCGTTCGAAGCTTCAGAATCTGGAGAGCACGAACACTGGCATGGCTTCTTTCTACAACCAGTTCTTCTTTCATGACAGCGGCATCGACCCCAATGCCGAATCGCCGCGAGGTCTTCAGATGCCGCTGACGGTGCCCGATCTTCTCGAAGCGGTGTTCGATGAAGAAGACACGTTGGCTCAGTACTGGCTTGAGCGGTTTTTCGGCAGCAATGGCGACGCATGGCTGATGCAGCTCTTCTCGTTCTATACGGATGAAGTCTTCGATTTCGTAAGAGAGAACTATGACAGTTCTGCAGGGTCAGACACCTCTCGCCCCTCAACTCAGGATGCCGCTGCAGCCGCAGCAGAAAACCCACACAAGCTGCTTGCCGAATTTCTTGAGACGGCGAGCGGGTTTTTCAGCAATCTCGATACAGACGATGATGCAGACGACGACAGAGACAGCGCGACGGACGATGACGCTGACAGCGTTGACAGCCTTTTCGGACGTGAGCCTTGGGAAGACCTTGTCAGCGACATCCATTCCATCTACCCCAGCCGCACGCCTCTTGTCGGCAGGCAGTCAGAGCTGTCGCATGCCGTGCGCGTGTTGTGCCGCAAGGACAAGAACAACCCGTTGTTCATCGGCGAGCCGGGCGTGGGCAAGACCGCCCTCATCTACGGCTTGGCGCGCCTGATAGACGAAGGCGAGGTGCCGCCGCGTCTGCAGCGCCAGCACATCTATGGCCTCGACATGGGCAGCGTGGTGGCGGGCTCGAGCTATCACGGCGAGTTTGAGAAACGCATGAAAGCCATCCTTGACGGCGCTCAGAAGAAAGGCAACTGCATCATATACATCGACGAGCTGCACACCGCCATGTCTTCTGCCGGCGGCAACGCCTCTATCAACGCCGCCGACCTGCTGAAGCCGTATCTCGAAAGCGGTGCCGTGCGCTTCATCGGCTGCACGACATATCAAGACTACAACCGCCACATAGCGAAGGACAAAGCCATTGCGCGCCGCTTCCAGCAGATTGACATCAAAGAGCCTTCTGTCGATGAGACGTGCGAGATACTGTTCGGGCTGCGCCCGTTCTACGAGAAGCATCACGGCGTGAAATATCCCGACGACACGATACGTTATGCCGTGGCACAGAGTGCCGCCCTCATCCACGACCGCTGCCTTCCCGACAAGGCTCTCGACATCATCGACGAGTCTGGCGCATGGCTTCAGCAGAACCCCTTGCTGAAGAAGAACGGCGAGCGGAAGGCCGCGCGTTACCAGCTTGTCTCGACCGATGTGGTGAAGCGTGTGCTGACCGATGTGTGCCGCATCGACGCAAAGATTCTCGCTACTGAATCAGCCGAGCAGCTCCGCGACCTCGACCAGCGCGTCATGCGCGACATCTACGGTCAGGACCATGCCATACGTCAGGTGGTGCAGGCGGTGATGATGTCGAAGGCAGGGCTTGTCGAGCCGGGCAAACCTATCGCCTCGCTGCTGTTTGTCGGTCCCACGGGCGTGGGCAAGACCGAGGTGTGCCGTGTCCTCGCACGCGAGATGGGCATGGAGTTGGTGCGGTTTGACATGAGCGAATACACCGAGAAACACACCGTCTCGAAACTCATCGGCTCGCCGGCGGGATATGTCGGATATGACGACGGCGGCCTGCTGACCGACGCCATCCGCAAGACGCCCGACTGCGTCCTGCTGCTCGACGAGATAGAGAAGGCGCACAGCGACATCTACAACATCCTGCTGCAGGTGATGGACTACGGGCGGCTCACTGACAGCAAGGGCGAGAAGGCAGACTTCCGGAACGTCATTCTCGTCATGACAAGCAATGCCGGGGCGCAGCACGCTGCAAAAGCCGCGGTGGGCTTTGCCGGCGGACAGAGCAAGGGGCAGGCAATGCTCGACGCGGTGAAGAAGACGTTCAAGCCGGAGTTCCTCAACCGCCTGTCCGCCACTGTGGTGTTCAACGACATCGACCGTAAGATGGCATCGCTCATCCTCGACCGCAAGCTGCGCGAGTTGTCTTCGCGTGTCGCCTCGAAGGGTGTGACACTCACCCTCTCTGACGAAGCCCGCGCCTTCTTGCTTGATAAAGGCTTCAGCCCGCAGTATGGCGCACGCGAGATCGACCGTTGCCTGCAGCAGCATCTCACGCCGCTGCTGATGCGCGAGATTCTGTTCGGAAAGCTTGCGAAAGGCGGCACGGCAAACGTCGCCCTCGACGGCGGCGCGCTGTCGTTGGCGTAAGCCGGGCTGTCTGCCATAACATTCATGGGCGGTATTTTTTTTCGTCCACCTATATATAAGAAGCGTATTTTACATGATTTTCCGTCTCACATCCAACCCAGACCTTCTGCCCCAGCCGTCGTTAGGCGAGCCGAACGGCCTGATAGCTGTCGGCGGCGACCTCTCTCCCCGCCGTCTGATAGTGGCTTATCTCTATGGCTTCTTCCCGTGGTATGGCTTCAAGGAAGAAGACGAAATCTTGTGGTGGTGTCCGCAGCAGCGTTTTGTAATCTTCCCTGACGAGATACACATCAGCCATACGATGCGCCAACTGATACGTCGCGAGACATATACCGTCACGATGAACAAGGCGTTCGACAAGGTGATAGAGGCGTGCAGCGAGGCAGACGGGCGCAAAGCCCTCGAGGGAGCATGGCTCGGCGACGAGATGATAGCGGCCTACACGACGATGCACCGTATTGGACATGCCAAGTCGGTGGAGGTGTGGAACAAGGCGGGAGAGCTTGTCGGAGGGCTTTACGGACTGAAAATCGGCATATGCGAGTCGTTTTTCGGAGAGAGCATGTTCAGCCGTGAGCCTAACGCCTCGAAGCTCGCGCTCATACATCTCGCGCAGTCGATGCAGGGCAGCTGTGGTGTTATCGACTGCCAGTTTGAGACGCCGCATCTGAAGAGCATGGGCGGGAGGACGATTCCATACGCTGAGTATATGGAAATATTGAAAAGGCATACGCCTTGAGCCAGATGCCACGGCAGGGCGCGGCGATGTCAAAAAAGTATCATGTCGGCATTGTCGCTGACACTTATATGCACGGTTTTCCTTCACGGGAAAACCGTTTTTTTGTGCTGAAAAATCTGTCTCGGAGTGCTGTTTCGGCTTTTCGGCGCGCCGTTTTTGAGTGTTTTGCGGCGTAAGATAGTCAAAGTGGGCGGGCAAGATAGTCAATGTTGGACCGCGAAATAGACAAGGTGAGAGGGCAAAATAGTCAAAGTCGGGCGGCAAAATAGACTGCCTTGGGTGACGGGAGAGTGTTTTTCGCTGCGCTTTTTTGTTGAGTTGTCTGTGTTTTTCTATGTAAACGGTTGTGTGTCAAGAAGATATGATTTTTCCTACAGAATCTCGCCAAAAAGCCAAAAAAACTGGGTGCGGGACAGTCTGTGGGAAAAATCTCCGGTTTCGGTATGTTAAGAAAGTATCATGTCGGCGCAGATGGGGCTGCAAATGGGAGGGCTGTGTTCTTCGACCTGGTCGAAGAATACAGGCAGGGCGGCGGGTTCAGTAGGGGAGGGGCAGGGGCTCGTTGTGGTCGTTGATGTATTTGCGCTGCCGTTCGGTGTATGAGGTGTCGGCGACGGAGAGGGCGCGGTCGGCATACGGCGTGTCGATGCCGGCGAGCTGCAGCATTGTGTGGAAGGTGGTGACGCTGCTCTCGGCTTTCTTCTGCCGGTTGGCGCTGATGGCTGCCGTGTTGCCGGGATAGGCTGTGATGTAGTTGTCGGAGAGCCATAGCAGGAAAGGCACGTGCAGCTCGTAGGCAGACGCTTTGGGCGAGGCGTGGAGGAAGAGGCGGCGGCTGTCGTCGAAGAGGTTCTCGCCGTGGTCGCTGGTGTAGAGCATCGCAGCCTGTGCGCCGCGGCTCTTGAGTTTCGTGATGACGCCGTGCAGCATATAGTCGGTGAAGACGATGGTGTTGTCGTAGGCGTTGCGCAGGTCGGCGCGGTTCTCGTATTTCGCGTCGGTGCGGCTGTCGGGGCGGAAGACGGCCATCTCGCGAGGGTAGCGTTCGCGGTAGTTGAAATGCGAGCCGTAGGTGTGCAGCACCACGAACTCTTTCTTTCTGCCCTGTGCCAGAACGTCGTCGAGCTTCTGCACGAGTTGCATGTCTGAGATGTCGTCGGCCTTGTTGCTGCCTTCTTTCAGGAAGATGCAGTCGTCTGCCTGCATTCCGAGGAAGTCGATGAACGAATGGTTTGGCAGCTGGTTTGAGATGAACGTGGTGTGGAAGCCCGCCTCGCGGAATGCGGCGAGTAAGCCTTTCTCGTGATATAGGCGGCTGAAATCGTCTGCTGTGGCAGCGGTGAGCAGCATGGGCACACTCTTGTGTGTGGTGTTCGACTGCGAAGTGACGTCGCTGAAGACGGTGAGATGCGGGGTGCGCGAGAGCAGGGGATTGGTGTCGCGGCCGTAGCCGTAGAGGCTGAAGTTGTTGGCGCGTGCCGTCTCGCCTATCACGAGGACATAGGCTTCTGCGCTGTCGGCAGGATGTGTGGCGCGCGCGTCGAAGGTGAAGGCAGCCGAGGCGGTGGGGTAGTTTGCCGAGAGAGCGTTGCGCTCGAAGGCGAGCGCGAGGTTGTAGCACACGTTGGCGGGATAGAGGCGCGTGAGGATGCGGTAGCCGTCGATTGTGGCGTAGCAGGCGGCGAGGAGGACGATGCCTGCCGCTGTGGCGGCGGCGCCGCATCGCATGGCTTTTCTGCGGAAAGCGGGCGTCAGCAGCCGGCGTTTCTTTATCGCCACGCATGCCAGGACGAGCAGGGGGATATAGACGACGAAGACGCCTGCCACGGCGGGCACGAGGTTGCCGAGCAGCTCTTCAATCTCGCCGCCGTTGGTGGTGACGACATTGAGAAACATATCGACGGCGATTATCCCTTCGCCGAAGAGATAGAGCAGCACGAGCTGGAAGGCGGCGAAGAAGATGAACGGGAACATGAGCCATGCCGCCTTGCCGGGGTTTTTGAGAAGAGAGGCGAGCAGCATCACAAGTCCTGCGGGCAAGACGATGTTTGTCAGGTTTTCGGGCATCGTCATGCCTTCGGTGAAGCACAGGGCGATGTTGGGCAGCATCAGCGCCAGGAAGAGGTATGTGAAAAGGCGTTTTGGCATGTGGGTGACGGGTGGTGTGGGTTGTTTTTTTGCGGGGGAGGGTGTGTTCTTCGACCTGGTCGAAGAATACTTGCGGGGGCGGCGGTCAGAAGGCTTCGTTTATGTTGAACATGAAGCCCTGCTGGCCGTTGCTGCCGAAACCGTAGTCGAGGCGCACGTTGACATCTTTCTTGAACTCCCAGCGGTAGCCGATGCCGAAGTTCGGCAAGACGTGCTTGAACGACAGCGAGCTGAACTTGTCGAAGACGGTGCCGGCGCCTGCCCACACCGTGATGCCGTTGCGCTTCCACACATGCTGCCTCAGCTCAACCTGCGATTCTATCTTGTGGTTGTCGCGGTATCTGCCTTCGTAGTATCCCCGCATCGCGGACGAGCCTCCGAGCTGCGCCATCATCGCCCACGAGGGGTTGCCGAAGTTGAGCATCGTGCGGAAGTCGGCAGCAAGAATGCCACCTTCCCACACTCTGCCATATCCGCTGACGCGCATCTCTGTCGTGCTGAAGGCGTAGTCGTTGCCGAGGAATTTCGGGCGGAAGGTTTGCGAGAGTTCTGCATACATGCCGCGGTGGGGGTTGGTGAGCACGTCGCGTGTGTCATAAACCACGCTGACGCCTCCGCCCACGTTCCACCCCTTCTCGTCCATGCCCTCAAGCAGTTCCGGCCTCTCGATGTCTCTCACCGTGACATAGTCATAAACGATGGCGGGGCCGACGAAGAGGTTGTCTGCGACCTTTATGAGAAACGATGATTTCACTCTTGCCTGCCACCGTTTCATGTCGCTCTCGTTGCTGTCGTTGTTGCCCATGTCGTAGCCTATGCCCCAGAATTTCGAGGGGAAGGAGAAGAAATAGAGCGTATAGTCGAGGCGGTATTTGTCTTTAGGGAAGATGTTCGTGCCGCGTATGCCGAGCAGATAGAAGCCGACGGACGAGACGTCGCTGAAGAGCGAGACATTGGACGGGGGCAGAGAGAGGTCGTTGCGGTCGAGGCGGTAGAGCCCTGCCGCGACCAGTCCGATGCCGAATTTCGTGTCGGTGCTGTAGTGCGGGCCGCCGATGATGCTGAAGTCGAACTTCTTGTTCTCCTTGTTCTTGTTGGCGTCGTTGAAATAGTCGAGGAATTTCGTGAACCACGATTTCTTCTTCAGCGTGTCAGCCGCCACTGTGTCCTTTGCCGGCATGTCGTCTGCCGGCGGTCTGCCGTGTGTGAGGATGCTGTCTTCGGCACAGCAAGAAATATGAGGCGTGGCGGCAGCTGCCGTCATGGCGAAGCAAAAGGCGATGGCGATGGCGCCTGCCCGCAGGCTGAGTGGTGCCGGCATGTAAGGTTTCCGGCTGCGTCTTCCGTGCGGCGTGGTCATGTATGTCATTGGCTGGTTGTTTGCGTTTTTCCTGTTTTTGCGTTTGGCGCGCGAGCGGCGTGGTGGTCAATACACCAGCCCTACGTTGTCTATCCACAGCGTGTTGCCCGGGCTGCCGATGTATGCGCCTCCGTGGCTTGACGAGAACTGCAGGATGAGGTGTGTCGGTGTCTCGTTGGCGTTCGCCCATTTCGTTTCTTTCACCAGCACGCTCTCGCCTTTGCTGTTGCGTGCGTAGTCGCACGAGCGGAGTCCCATGAGCGTGGCGTTGTAGCTGGGGTTGTTGCGTATGTCTCCATACATTATATTATATGTAGCTCCGTTGACCCATCCGTTTGTCGATTTGGCGTATGTCACCACCATTGTCCCGACGCGTTCGGCCGTGATGTTCCCTTTTGCGTCTTCGTGTCTTTTCTGCAGATAGAGCACCGCCATCGCCAGGTCTTTGCCTGCGATGGTCTGCCTGCTGCTGAATCCGGTGAGCTTTATGCGGTTGCTCTCTCCGCTCAGCGCCACTTTATAGTCGAACCTCACGGCTTTTGGCCTCTGTTTGAATGGTATGCCCCAGTTGGCTGCCTTCAGTCCCTCCTTCGTGCCGGTGATAGGCTCTTTCATGTCTCCGAGATAGATAGAGCCCGCCGCCAGCACACTGATGTTTATCATCCCGAGCACCTTCACCTTCTCGATGTGCGTGGTCATCTTCGCGCAGAAGCCGTTGCCGCGCTTCTCCTTGAACACCGTGTTGTTTGTTTTCGTGATGCCCGACACCTTCGCCATGACATTCGACGTCGCCCATGGCGAGCCGCCTTTGTTGGTGTATGCCGTGTTGCCGTTGACGGTTGATGTCGGCCCGATCTCGTAGAGCGTCTTTGTCGCCCCGCCGATGACCGCCGATTCTTTGATGTACCGTGTCACCCACGAATCGAAGTTGCCGTATTTGAAGAGCGTGAATTTCCCGCCGCCCTCTTTTTCTCCCGCCGCCTGTGCGGGCGTGGCGGGGTTGCCGGTCGCGGCATAGGGGGCGGTGCCGCAAACGGTTGATATGAGCATGATTGCAAGCCAGCGTTTCATTGTTGTGTCGTTTTTTTGTTTTGTTTGGCCGGCAAGTGTCAGACTTGTCAGCTTTTATGATTATATCACTGCAAAATTACTGTTTTTTTGTCATACGCTTCTTCTCTTTATTGCATAAAAAATGTTCCTTTTTACGGAGAAACTGTATATTTTAGCCTGAATATCGCTGAAACTCACACTGTCCGGCATATTGCAGCCAAAAAATCATGCCGATTCTTTGGAGTGTATCATATATTTTCATAAATTTGCACTATGTATGGCGTGTGTCCGTCTCTTTGTTTTATGCTCAGGCGGATGAAGCTTGCATAGAAAACATCAAAACCATGTTCAACGACATGCGGCGCGGCGCACGCTACACGAGATGCACACACCGCCTCATCCTCGACGGCAGCCAGCATCTCCTGCGCCTCGTCTTCTACCGCCTCGTAAACACCATTCCCGTCATTATGAAGAGACACCATTCCCGCCGTCAGCCGCACCTCGCCTGCCTGCTGTTCGCGCTCGCCTTTGCAGCCGCCACGCCCGCTGCGGCAGACGAGACTGTCACCCTCAGCCGCGCCATAGAACTCGCCATAGCCAACAGCACGAGGATGATGATAGCCAACGAAGAGATAGCCCGCGCACGGGCAGAGAAAGGCGAGAGCTGGGAACCGGGCAACACCACCGTCAGCTACGCCTGGGGACAGCTCAACGGCGAGCTGAAGAACGACAACGAGCTGACGGTCGAGCAGTCGCTCGGCTCGTTCGTCACGCCCTTCTACCGCAACGCCTTGGTGAAGACGAAAGTGGCGACGGGCGAGACACAACGCGAACTGGTGAGGCGCGAGATAACCGCCGAAGTGAAACGTGCATGGACCGACTGCCTTTACGCCTTGGCCAAACGCCGGCTCTACGACGGACAGGCATCGACAACCGAGACGCTGAAACGCATCTGCCGCCTGAGATACGAACAGGGCGACATCACGAAACTCGAATACAGCATGATGACCACCCTCGCCGTAGAGCAGCAGACGCAGGCAGACCTCGCGGAGCACGAGCAGCAGCTCGCCATGAAACGCCTCGCATGGGTGTGCAGCTCGCAGACACCGCTGACGCCTGCCGACACCACGCTGCACGTCATGGCGACACCTCTCGCCGCCCGCATCTCGCAAACGCACACACACCTCTTCGACCTGCAGGCGAGACAGCGCGACGACATGGTGAAAGTGGAGCGCAGCAAGTTCTTCCCAGAGTTCTCTGTCGCATATTCAAGGCAGAAAATCACGCCGCTGACAGGCTTGAACTCCTGGACCGTCGGCGTCTCATTCCCCCCTCTTCTTCATGCCGCAGAAAAGCCGCCTCAGACAAGCGAAGGCTGAAGCCGCAATGGCACATTGGCAGGCAGAAGACAGCAAGGCGGAACTCCTCCAGAAGGTTGAAGAGGCAAGAGCCGTCGTCGCACGCCACGCCGCAACCCTCGATTACTACACGCAGGCGGCGCTGGCAGAGGCTGACGAGCTGCAGCGCAACGCCATTCTCACATACGAGAACAAAGAGACCGGAATGGCAGAACTCATGCAGAGCCTCTCCGTCGCGCGCGACATACGCAAGAACTATATCGATGCCATGTACCAATACAACATCGCCGTCATCGAACTCGAGCTATATACGGAGTGATAATTTTAGTAAACAAGTAAACAAGTTGACGAGTTGACAAGTTGAATGTACTGTGAACTAAAAAACTATCAACTTGTTAACTTGTCAACTTGTTTACTCGTCAACTATAAAATAATATGAAACCAATGACAACCTCACGCCACGCCATCATCCTCGCGACACTGCTCCTCGCGGCATGTGCCCGGAAAGGAGAACAAGCCCCCGAAACAGAGATGGCAGACACCACGGCGACAGCATAGGCCGCCGACACCGCCGCCGTCACAACGCAAACCGCCGGCGTGACAAGCGCGACATCAACACCATCAGCGTGGGAGAGAAAATCGACTTCCGCGTCAACGCCATGGGCAAGCAGACCTTCACGGCGCAGGTGGTCTCCATCGACCAGACCGTCAGCAAAGAAGACTATTCAATCAAAGTCTATGCGCGCGTGCTGACACCCGACCCCGCCTTCCGCCCCGGGATGTATGTCAGGGCGAAAGTGAGAAAATGACAGAATGCCCATACCCGTGACAAAAATTGAGACCCGCCTCATTGCACACGATGTGCAGCGAAGCGGGTCTCAATCTTGCAAGCATAACGCCTGGCCGGAGGGCAGGCACAGAATGTAATTTCCTGAAAAAATCGTTATACACCTTTATGCCGAACACGATCATCGACGAGGCGGTGGTGATGCAGTTCGTGACCGTCAGAGGCCAGTTCTCCGTCAAGATGCCCTGGATGATGAACAAGAAGCCGCCGAGACCCATCAAGAGGAATGTCGGCAGGGCGATGCCGTCAGTGTCGCGGGTGCGGATGGTGTAGATGGCCTGCGGCATATAGCCCAGAACCATGCACACCGCGGCGGCGTAGCCAACGATGTTGCAGAGAGTGAAGTCAAACATAATACTTTTTTTTATTTTGTAAGTTTTTAATTTGACAAGTTGATGACAATGCAAAGATACAACAATAAAATGAGAAAACAGCCGCTTTTGCGCAGTTTTTTCTGTTTCATGCTGAATCTGCCTCCGTTCCACTCTCTGTGACAGACGCGCGTGATGCTTCAGAGCAAGCCTGCTGTCACCGCCAATAGGCTGTTCGCGCAGCCATACCCCGTGTCCCCCGCATCGCGCCGCGTTGGCATGCAGGCGATGTTCGACGAGAACTGGGAAAGGATAAGGCCTCTAATAGACGAGGGGTCAGTGACAAGAATCCATACGACATAGACCAGTTCTGTCAGGAGCAGAGTGTCGTGTTTCCCGGAAAGTTCTTAAAGAAAGATCAGTTGGATGTACTGAAGGCTGAGGCATATCGTGAGGGTCTGACGCTGACATCTTACATGCGTGTTATTGCGGTTCTGTCAAGGGACAGATATTTGGAAATACATGGCATGAACAAATAAAATGTAGAAAAACCGAAAAAAATCCGCTACTTTTTTTGGAGTAACGGATTTTTTTGTAATTTTGCAGGCAGAATAAAGCACTGAGGGAATGGCACTCTGGCAATTTAGACCTAACCGCCGCCTTCG
>CALZMB010000015.1 GCA_945788485.1 uncultured bacterium
ACAAAGAGCCAAGGACAAGATTAGTGAAAGAGTTGCATTGCTTCACCGGATGCTCAGGGACAAACGTCCTGCGCCTCCTGCCGCCCCTGTGTCTCACTATGGACGAAGCAAAGGATTTCGTCGGAAGGCTGAAGCAGGCGATAGGGTAGGCTGATCTTATAAGGTTGGATGTTCAACTTGTTTCATATAGAATAACACACAAACATAATCTCTTCAGAATATGAAAGTGACAGTGATAGGAGCCGGGAATATGGGAGGAGCCCTCGCTAAAGGATGGGCAAGAGCAGTGCGTGAGGGGAAAGACACTTTGAACCTTGACGTGACAGTGACTGCACGGACGCAGAATACGCTAAAGAAAATAGCGGATGAATATCCCGAACTGAACACTTCGCTCGACAATAAAGCGGCAACGGCAGACGCAGATGTCATCGTACTCGCTGTGAAACCATGGCTTGTAAATGATGTAATAAACGAGATAGCATCCTCTGTTAACTTAAACAACCAGCTCATCGTCTCCGTTGCCGCCAACATCTTCACTGACGACCTCCGCAAGATGTTAGGCTCTGAAAAGGCAAAGGTGTTCTATGTGATGCCTAACATCGCAGCAGAGTATGGCGAGAGCATGACTTTTGTCGCATCTGCAAAAGGAATCTCAGAGGACGAGACGGACACCGTGAGACAACTTTTCGCACTCGACGGGAATGTCATGGTATGCGAAGAACGTCTCGTCGCTGCCGGAATGATGATGGCCGGGTGCGGCATAGCATACGCCATGAGATTTGTCAGGGCGATGATGGAAGGTGGCGTGGAACTCGGACTCTATCCGAAAGACGCTCTGAACATAGCGCAGCAGACGATGCTCGGTGCTGTCACGCTACTCAAAGAGACTGGTCTCCACCCGGAAGCCGCCATCGACAAGGTGACAACACCGGGTGGCGTGACCATCAAGGGACTCAACGAACTGGAACATGCTGGATTCTCGTCGGCTGTCGTCAGATGCCTGAAAGCGGGCATGAAGAAATGACTGCCGGCAGCTGATACTGGAAATTATTGTAGTAGATTATGGAACGTATTGTGGTGAAAGTGGGCTCTAATGTCCTGACTACCGACAAGGGAAAACTCAATATCACACGCCTTTCGGCACTTGTTGACCAGATTGCCTGGCTGAAAGAGCATCGCTATGAGGTCATCCTCGTTTCGTCCGGAGCTGTCGCGTGCGGAAGAAGCGAGATGAAAGTGGAGTATGAACTCGACTCCGTAGAGCAGAGACAGCTCTTCTCCTCTATCGGACAGGTGAAGCTCGTGAACCTATACTATGACTTGTTCCGCGAACACGGAATACATATCGGACAAGTGCTCACGATGAAAGAGAATTTCCAGACGGGAGAGCAGTACGACAACCAGAAGGCATGCATGGAAGTGATGCTGGACAACGGCATCGTGCCTGTCGTCAACGAGAACGACACTGTATCCGTAACTGAACTCATGTTCACCGACAATGATGAACTGTCAGGGCTCATGGCGCAGATGACAAACGCACGGACACTTGTTCTTCTCTCAAACATCGACGGCATCTACACGGGCAATCCCAACGACAGCGAAAGCCGCCTCATAGCATCTGTGACACCTGATGACGACCTCTCGAAATACATCATGACAGAGAAAAGCTCTGCTGGAAGAGGCGGGATGGAATCGAAATACAACACCGCACGTACCGTGGCAAAGTCTGGCATAAGGGTGATTATTGCCAATGGCAACCGTGACAATATCCTCCCGGATGTCTTGACGCAGCCAGACAGAGTGCCACACACTGTCTTCCTGCCTGCCAGACAATGACGCTGACGCGACAACTCAGTCTCACACGACATATAAAACAAGGATTTCTGCGCTCTCTTATTGACTTGCGCGATGTGTAAAAAGCACTCTCTACTTACATTATAATCCACAATGAACGAAGTTTTTCAGATAACAAAAGAAGCCAGCCGCGAGCTTGCCAACATCCCTGAAACAAAGAAACAGCAGCTGTTGCACAAACTGGCGGATGCCATTGAAGCCAATGCACCGCTCCTGCTGGAAGCCAACAGTGCCGACCTGAGCCGTATGTCGAGAAGCAATCCGTTGTACGACCGCCTGCTTCTCACTGCCGACCGGCTTGCTGCCATAGCGTCTGACATGCGCCGCGTAGCACAACTGCCCTCCCCGTTAGGAAAAATCAGTTGCGAGAGGACATTGCCAAACGGGCTCTACATACGCCGCGTCTCTGTCCCATACGGTGTCATCGGCGTCATATATGAAGCCCGGCCGAACGTCTCGTTCGATGTCTTCGCACTCTGTTTCAAATCCGGAAACGCCTGTGTCCTGAAAGGCGGACGCGACGCTTATGATTCCAACAAGGCTATTGTCGCACTCATAAAGCGCGTTCTTGACGAAGAGGGAATCAACCCGGATATCGTGACTCTCATGCCAGCATCTCACGAAGCTACCGCCGAGATGCTCAACGCAGTGGGATATATTGACCTCTGCATTCCGCGTGGCGGCAGAAACCTGATTGATTTCGTCAGAGACAACGCACGCATCCCGGTCATCGAGACAGGAGCTGGCGTAGTGCATATATACTTCGACAAGGACGGAGACCTTGAGAAAGGAAAGGCTATCATCAACAATGCGAAGACACGCCGCGTGTCGGTCTGCAACGCTCTTGACTGTCTCATAGTACACAGCAGCAGACTGGGCGACCTGAAAGAACTCGTCTCGCCTATGATGGGACGTGTCGAGGGATATGCCGATGCACGCGCTGCGGCATACGTCAACAGCGTCACTTTGTGCGATGACAACGACGAGACTGTCTTCGGAAAAGAATGGATGGATTATGTCCTGAGCATCAAGACTGTTGACTCGCTCGACGAGGCTCTGCGACACATACAGCGATACAGTTCAGGACACTCTGAAGCCATTATCACTGAGAACGAAGAAACGGCCCGCATATTCCAGCAACAAGTTGACGCCGCTTGCGTATATGTCAACGCACCAACATCGTTCACTGACGGAGGACAGTTCGGAATGGGCGCGGAAATAGGCATCTCAACACAGAAACTCGGGCCGCGAGGACCTATGGGACTTGAAGAGATGACAACATACAAATGGCTAATAAACGGAAATGGGCAGACAAGAGACTGACCCGCCGCTGCCGGACAGTCTCTTAAACCTGATATTACAATCTCACTCACCTCACAACCAGAACCCTATGAAATCTTTTGTCAACCCGCAAGACCTCGGCTGTCTGCAAAAGGCAATGCAAGAGGCACTGGAGATAAAACAGCAACGTTTCAAATATCAGCATCTCGGGAAGAACAAGACGCTGATGATGATTTTCTTCAACAACTCGCTGCGAACACGTCTCTCTACGCAAAAGGCGGCCCTCAATCTTGGCATGAACGTCATTGTGCTTGATGTAAATGCCGGAGCATGGAAGCTCGAGACAGAACGTGGCGTTATTATGGACGGCGACAAGGCAGAGCATCTTCTCGAAGCCATACCCGTCATGGCATCATACTGCGATGTCATCGGAGTGCGCTCGTTTGCCGGTCTCACCGACCGTGATTACGATTATGCAGAAACTGTACTCAACCAATTCCTTACATACAGCGGCAAGCCTGTCTTTGCCATGGAGACAGCTACAGTGCATCCGCTGCAGGCTTTTGCCGACCTGATCACTATGGAAGAGTCCTGGGCACGCGACAACAATCTGCCTTACGCTGACGGAGACCCCGACAAGTTCTCCTTTGAACACAAGAAGATGAAGGCAGTCCTGACCTGGGCGCCTCATTGCCGTGCTCTCCCGCAGGCCGTGCCAAACTCTTATGCCCAGTGGATGCTTGCAGCTCCCGATGTCGAGCTCGTTGTCACACATCCCGAGGGATATGAACTCGACCCGCAGTTCCTGTCATATACCGACCCCTATACGGGCGAGACGCGCAAGGCGACTGTGGAGTATGACCAGCGCAAGGCTCTTGAAGGCGCCGATTTCGTATATGCGAAGAACTGGTCGTGTCCCGGAGTGACCTCGCCTGCCGACTATGGCAAGATTCTGTCCAAGGACATGTCGTGGACCATTGATGCCGAACACATGGCACTGACAAACAACGGTAAGTTCCTGCACTGTCTTCCTGTGCGCCGCGGGCTTATCGTCACCGACGATGTCATAGAGAGCAAGAACTCGCTTGTCATACCAGAGGCGGCAAACAGAGAGATTTCATGCTCTGTCGTGCTGAAGCGCATTCTCGAAAGTCTTTGACTTGACCGGAACGCCCGTCGCGCTGCCTGCAGGTTCAGTAAAGATGAAGTGAGACAGTCGCAAGGACAGTCTCCTTATGCCAAAGACATAATTTCACACCCTCATAAACAAAAACGGAAAGAGGCAGGACTTCATCAAGTCCTGCCTCTTTCCGTTTAAATGTTTGTCAGAGAACTACTCTCCTCCGTTTATGATTCTCACGCGGCGGTATTTCGGGTCATATCCCTGCTCGCTGTCTCCGATTGCCTTCTCGATTTTTATGTACGTGTCGGCAATTCCGTTCTTGCGCAGATACTTAGCCACCCGCTCCAGACGCTGCTCGCTGAGTTTCTGGTTCGCTTTGCTGTTTCCGTCTGCAGAGGCCTCACCTATGATAGTGAGTGAATATCCTCCGACAGACTTCAGCTTCTCCACATACTCGTCGAGGCGCAGCTGTTCCTGCTGTGACAGTTTTGAATCAGATATGAGGAAATATACCACATGGTTTCCGGTCTTCGTGCGTTTGCAGTCAGCGAGGTCTTTTTCGAGAGTGTCGTTGAGACGTTTCTGCTCGTCGAGCAGACGGTCGGCCTCACTCTTCTCTGCCTCTACGGCAGCAAGTTTGTCCTGCAGTTCGGCATTGTTTTCCTGCACGGTGCGCAGTTCAGCCACCGTTTCGTGATAGAGCCGTTTGTTTGTCTTCATGCGTACGAAGTTGTAACGCAGCAGTAGTCCTGCACTGTATATGCCCTTTGGCGAGAACTCTTCGTCGAGCGGCAGGTATTTATACTGTCCGATGACACCGATTGTCCACCATGGGTTGACGTCAAACTCGAGCGAGAGAGAAGCCGGGATGTATAGCAGGTTGAGTTGTGAGTTCTCGTGCCATGAATCCATGCTTGAGTGGTTGTACACGTTGTAATATCCGTTACCCTCCGCTATGGCAGTCTCGTTGATTGCCACAGTCTGTGTGTTGCGGTTCCATCCGTGCATATATCCCACTCCGAGACCTGCATACAGGTTCCAGCGTTGTGCCTTGCGGTTGTGCCAGATGTCCATGATGTTGAAATCTACATTGAGGTCAACTCCCGCCAGATGCATATCGTTGCGGTTCTGTATCATGTCAGTCTGCACCTCCAGGTCAGTGGTATAACCCCCGACTTGGAATCCCGGAATGACCTTCGTCTCAGAGATGACGCCTTTGTTGACAGACTTTACCATGGTGTATCCGGCATTCAGCCCAAGTCTCACCCACGGTTTTATGTTGTATTTTACACCCAACGAGAGGTCAGGTGAGAATGGCATCCTCGAATTGTCAAAGGATTTTCCCCGCGCTCCGTGGTAACCACTCAGGCCACCTTGGACATACACCGACCATGTCTTTGTGCGCACAGAGTCGTTATATGTCTGGGCGTGGAGCGTAACCGCCGTCACGAAGACCGCGGTTACTGCCATTAGTATTCTTGTTGTTACCTTCATTAGAAGCTACTTTAGAGGTTGGAGATAATTACCAAGAAATCGGTTTGATGTACAGATTATCTGTTCCCGGATAATTGTCAGTCTTTTCGTCATACATATAGACCCTGACTGTTGCTGTCTTTACCGGTTTGTCGCCAGAATATTCAGAGCGGTTTCCGCCCTTTGCATCGTCAACAGCAACGCCATAGAATGTCTTTGTGACGCTATCGTCAACAGGCTCTATCTTGTATTCTGCCCATGCGCGTATGTGCTGTGGCAGATATACCGGCTTGGAGTCGTATTTTCCTGGGATCATGGTGAATGCCATGTCTCCGATGCCGACGCGGCTGTTCTTGAACTTGGAGACATCGACGGTTCCGGACTTCATCTTGATTGATTGCGGAGCGCCATAACCTGGAGCGAAGTCCTTGATGTATTGCAGGAGGTCAGCGTCAGACTTGCAGAGCAGGTAGATGCCTGGAGAGACGGCCATAATCTTGTCCTTGCTTGTGTCGAAGTATATGCCGTTGTCAGCGAGCTGTGCCTTCAGCACGTCAGCGAGTTCGCCCATGCCTGTGCTTGAATCCTTCAGGTAAGCCAGAATCTCTTTGAGAGCGTCTGTATCATTGCTGATGTTGGTCAGTTCCTGATTGATGTTCTGCAGTGCGGTGAGCACGTCGCCTGCAAGCGTTGTGTTGATAGCCTTGATAGCTTCCGTGTTTGCTTCAAGCTTGCCGTTCGTAGTCTTCAGCTCAGTGATTACGCCTGTCTTCACAAGAGTGTTGAGAGCCGCGAGTTTACCTGTCAGTGAAGTGTTCATTGTAGAGATCTTGTCGGTGAGGTCTGAGAGTTTGCCGGTAATCTCTGTAGATAGAACTTCGATCTTGTCGCCGTTCTGTTTAATGTTCACTGCGAGCAGGTCGCCCTTGTCGTTGATGGCTGATACTATGCCGATAGCGTCAAGTCTCATTTCTTGCCTCAGCAGCTTGAAGTCCTTTGCCAGTTCATCCATCATCTCGTCGAGCTTGCCTGACAATGTCTCAGTCTGGAATTTTATTTGCCCAGCAATCTTCCCGAGTTTCAGGTTGACGTTCGAGATGCCGCCTTTAATAGCCTTAGTGAGAGCATCGAAGCGTTCCTCCAGGGTTTTTGTCTGGTCGCCGATGGCGGCAACAATATCCGAAGCTGCTTCGTCGATTGCCGTCGATATGACATTGCCGTTGTTGTCAATAGCCACTTTCAGCACTTGTCCCTGATTGTTTATCGCAGTCACGATAGCAACGGCAGAGTTGTTGACGCACTGTCCGAGAACCATGAATCCGTTGTTCAGCCCGTTTATGACGTTTGTCAGCGAAGCCTGGGTGTGTTTGTCAAGAAGGTCAATAGCACCCGTTGTCTTGTCTATTGCAAGTTTCACGTTCAACAGACCTGTATCGATAGCCTGTGTGAGGGCTTTGAATCGATTCTTTATTGTTGTCGTCTGGTCGTTGATAGCCTTCATGATAGCCGTGCCCTGCTCGTCGATTGAAGCGTCAATGAGTTTTCCTGTCGTGTCTATCTGGAGACGGAGCACCTCAGTGTTATCGTTCATCGCAAAGATGATTTGCTCTCCGGTAGCGCTGATTTGCTTGTTAAGTCTCTTGAAGCCGTTGACGAGCGTTTTGTTGATTTCGTCGAGGCTCGCCTGTGTGTTCTGGTCGAAGAGGGTGATTGCTCCGGTGTTCTCGTCAATCTTGACAGAGATGTTGTACAGTCCGTTCTTCACCGCCGTTGTAAGAGCCTTGAAGCGTTCTTCGAGCGACTTGGTCTGGTCGTTGATAGCCTTGATGATGTCTTCGGCAGCCTGTTCTATTGTTGCGGAGATGAGTTTGCCGTTCTTGTTGATTACGATGCGGAGTTTTCTTCCGTTGTCGTCCATGGCATCAATGATTTGGTTGCCTGTCTCGTCAATCTGTTCGCTTACCTGTTTGAAGCCTTTGAACAGAGTGTTGTTGATGTCGTCGAGGCTCTCCTGTGTGTTCTTGTCGAAGACTTTGATAGCCTTGGTGTTCTTGTCGATGCTAACCGTGACGTTGTAGAGGCCATATTCGATAGCTTCTGTGAGGGCCTTGAAGCGTTCGTCGAGAGTCTTGGTCTGGTCTCTGATTACTTTGACGAGTCTTGTCGCAGCCTTGTCAATCTCAGCAGCGAGGAGTTTGCCTGTTTCGTCAATTTCAAGGCGCAGCACCTCAGTCTGGTTGTTGATAGCATATACGATTCTCTTGCCAGTCTTGTCAATCTGCGTGCTGAGCAAGGTGAATCCGTTGACGAGCGTGTTGTTGAGTTCGTCGAGGCTCTGCTGCGTGTTCTTGTCGAAGAGCTTGATAGCCTTGGTGTTCTTGTCGATGCTAACCTGTACGTTGTAGAGGCCTGTCTGTACGGCGGTTGTGAGAGCCTCGAATCGTTCTTCGAGCGACTTCGTCTGGTCGTTGATAGCCTTCACGATTTCATCGCCTGTTTCAGAGATTGTTGCAGAGATGAGCTTGCCTGTCTCGTCGAGTTCCAAGCGCAGCAGTCGTCCGTTCTCATCCATAGCCGTTACGATTTGCTTGCCGGTAGCGTCGATTTGTGTGCTAACCTGCTTGAATCCGTTGAGCATCGTAGTGTTGATTGTGTTGAGGCTCTCCTGTGTGTTCTTGTCGAACATAGTGATAGCGCCCGTGTTCTTGTCGATGCTTACGACGATAGCCTTGTATCCAGCCTCTATCATATCCGTGAGGGCCTTGAAACGTGCGTCGAGTGTAGCGGTGAGGTCGTTTATGACAGCCTCAAGTCTTTCGGCAGCAGCCTTTATCTCTGCAGAGATGAGTTTGCCTGTCTCGTCGATTTGGAGTCTCAGCATCTGTCCGTTCTCGTTCATGGCGAGGACGATCTTCTCGTTGCCGTCAGTTATAGTCTCGCTGACGAGGCGGAATCCGTTTGTTATCGAGCCGTCAATCTTGTCGAGGCTCGCCTGTGTGTTCTTGTCGAGCAGAGTGATGGCTCCGGTGTTTGCGTCGATGCTGACCTTAACCTCTTTCAGCCCAGCGCTGACAGCAGCGGTGAGGGCGCTGAATCTCTCTTCGAGCGAGTTTGTCTGTGCGTTGATAGCCTTCACGAGGTCGTTGCCCGTAGCGAGAATCTGTGCGCTGATGAGTTTGCCGTTGGTCTCGAGCTGCAGGCGGATGATTTCTCCGTTGCTGTTAAGCGCATATACGATTTGCTTTCCCTGTGCGTCGATCTGTGCGCTTAGCGTGCTGAATCCCTCGAGCAGAGTGCTGTTAATCTCGCCCAGTCCCTGCTGAGTAGTCTGCGAGAGCACTGTGATTGCACCGGTGTTTGAATCGATTGCGAGTTTCAACTCTGCCATGCCATTCTTCAGAAGAGTGTTGAGTGCTTCAATTCTCTCTCCGAATGACTTTGACATGTCATTGATAGCAGACACCAACGCTGAATAGTCGTTGATGTACGTCTTGTCTCCGTAGTCCACCTTCGGTTCGAGAACTTCTGTGCAGGAGTTCAGTCCGACAGCGGCTGCGAAGAACAAAGGAATAATCTTCTTGTTCATAGCAAGTGTGAATTGGTTAATATATTAATTGATGATTTCGCAATTTTATTTTCTTTCGTTTGCAAAATTACCGTTTTTTTTTGTTATGTACCAAATATTTTATATTAAAAAACTCTAACAGCGGCTCATTTTGTTGTGTTTTTCTGTTGTCTCGTAAAGTTGTGGGTATGTGTCCGGGATTCTTCCTGCGTGAGTAATGTGTCTTCAGTCGTTGTGTCTCTTGGTGTATTTTTCTCTCTGCCGTGTTTTTCTTTTATAATATAATAATGTACGCATACATATACGTATGACATACAACATCCCCGTGACATGACTTCCTGTGGAGTGAAGCTGTCACGGGGATTGTTTTGCGGGCTGTGTCTGAGTGTTCAGATACCTCTGTTATGTTCGGTAGTCCGGTTGTGTTGTTTTCAGAGATGTTTCGGCGTATATATCGCGTTCCACCACGAGTCGTCGTCCATGAGCCATTTCTGGAACCATGCCACCATTGTGTTTATCCATTTCGCCCGTTTTGTCGGTTCCATGATACCGTGGTTTTCGCCTTCCACCTGTACGAATGCCGTCGGCGTTCCGAGCAGTCTTAGTGCGGTGTACATCTGTATCGATTCTCCTATCGGCACGTTAGTATCTGCGGTTCCGTGTGTGAAGAGCAGCGGTTTCTTTATTTTCTGCGCATTGAAGAGCGGCGACCTATCTACGTATAGGTCTTTTCTTGTCCAGGGATAGCTGTTAGCCGCCGACACCTCGCTGTATGAGTATCCCCAGTATCCTTCTCCCCAGTAGCTGGTGTGGTCGGATATTCCGGCGTGCGATATGCCGCAGGCGAATGGGTTGTTGTCTTTTGTCAGCATATATTGTGTCATGAAACCTCCGTACGAGGCTGACACGCACCCTATCTTGTCAGCATTGACCTGCGGCATCTCTTTTGCGAACTGGCAGGTTGCGTCGATGATGTCCTGCGCGGGTCCTTCGCCCATTGTGTTGACGTGTCTCGACGCCCATTCCTGTCCGAAGCCCGATGCACCTGACGGGTTCACGACGAGTACGATGTACCCGAGGCTGTTCCAGTAGTGTGCGGGATAGTGCGAGCCGTTGCCGAAGCGTCGTGATGTCGGCGAGCATCCGCCGTAGTAGTGAACGATGAGCGGGTATTTCTTCGCCGAGTCGAAGTCTGCGGGCAGGTAGTAGTGGCACGACACGTCATATCCCCTTGCCGAATGGAAGGTCCAGGGTTCTACTGTTCCGAGTTTCACATGTGCGAAGTGTTCTGCGTTCGGGGCTGCAACGAGCGTGGCGCGTGCTTTCCTTGTCGCCGGCGACGAGATGTTGTACGCCTCGTACGGCGTGCAAGCCGACGAACCTCTCACCATTATGTTTCCTCCGAGATATGCTATGCTGAATCCCGTGAGGTCTTCCAGCGGCTGTGCGATGCGTTGCGAGCGGTATGTCTTCATGTCGAGTCTGTAGAGACTTGTGGAGTCTCCGTTCTGCGCCGTGTAATACACTCCTCCGTCCGCCGGCGAGAAGTCGATGCTCTCGATGCTTGTCTTGTCGTCGGCAGTGACTGGCGTGACGGTTTTTGTCGCGGTGTCCATGACGTAGAGGTGGTAGTCGTACATGTTCGGCGTAGCTCCTTCTGGCACTCTCTTTCCTATTCCGTTGAACGCCTCTGTGCTGCCGTAGAACACCACCGTCTTCTCGCTTCCGGCATAGATGCCACTTTGCAGGAATCCGTCTTTCTCCACGAGTTTGGTCACTTTCAGCGTGCTGAGGTCCATGTCGTAGAACGTGCTTCGTGTCGTGGGCCTTTGCGTGAGGCTGTCGGTAGATACTGCAAAGAGCATGTGTTTTCCGTCCGGCGTTATGTCATTCACCCTTGTGTCGTGGTATGTGTATGTCAGGGGCTGTGTGAATCCCGTCTTGAGGTCCATGCGTGCGAGTGCGCAGCGTTGTCTCCAGTTGGGCTGCCGGTCGTCTGGGTGGAGTATTTCAAACACGCCGTCCTCTTTCTTCGGTCCGTCGTTGTAGTTGTGGATGATGAGAAAGTCCTCGGTCGGCGATATGGCGTAGTATTCTGACGGCAGTTCTTCAGCCAGTATGCTTGTCTTTCCGGTGGCGGGGTCGGCGACCACGAGGCGTGTCTTGCCGTCTATATGTTCGGTGTATGTATAGCGGTCAGAGCGCGGCATCCATGCGATGCGTCCGCTGACGTTTCGGCGCGAGTTGCTCTTCAGGTCGCAGAGCAGTGTCTCGTATTGCTGTTTGTTTGTCGTGTCGTACCACGAATAGCTGATTATCGCCCATCTTCCCGACGGCGAGAGTTCGCTTCTCGAGATAACTTTCGTGCCGAGGTTGTCAGCCATGGTGAAGGCGTGTGTGTCGTCTGTCGTCGGCGTGCATCCTTCTGCGATGAGCGAAATCGTCACCGCCGCCGTGTCCGGCACCAGTTTCAGCGTGACGTTATGGTATCCCGGCGCGAGCGTCAGGGTTGCCGTCTCCTTCCCGTCAACATGAATCTTGTGGCTTTTCGCGCCTTTCACTTCCAGTTTCGCGTCTTTGACGTATGTCGTTGCGTTCAGTCCGAAAGTCATCAGATGCAGCTTACCCTTCTCGAGGCCGAGGCTTCTGAGTTCGGCGGGCGCGGCGTTGTCGGCAGCCGATAGGCTTATTTTTGTGTCGATGATGTTGTCGGCGTCATATCGTTTCTGGCTGTTGTCGATGCTGTCGAGCACGAGCGGCGCTTTCACGTTGAACGGTCCGATGTGTCTGACACGCTCTATGTCGAGTGTGTCTGCCATGGCGGCGGTAGTGCAGGCTATGGCGAGGAGTGTCAGTAGATGTCTCATAGTATGGTGTTTTTACGTTCTTTTTTCCTTGTGTGGTGTCATGCGGCAGTGTCTCACAGCAGTTCCGGCAGCAGGAAGAGCTTCTGTGCGTTGGAGCCTTTTATGAGGATGTATTTCCCCCGGATGTCCGTCTTTGCAATTTCCGCCTTCACCTCCTCGACGTTGTTGAACTGCCTGAACGGGTGTTCCGTCTGCGCGAATCCCTCTCCCACGAGCCACACGTCGTTGATGCCCGATGCCTTTATGGTGTCCACCACTCGCTGGTGTTCTTCTTTCGAGACGTCTCCGAGTTCTCCCATGCTTCCGAGAATCATCATCTTCGGCTCCGCCTGCATGTTTGCGAAGTTGTGCAGCGCCGCCGCCATCGATGTCGGGTTGGCGTTGTATGCGTCAACAATCAGGCGGTTGTGGGCGGTTACAGTCAGTTGCGAGCGGTTGTTCGACGGTATGTAGCTCTGCAGCGCGTGGCAGATGTCGTTGTCGCATACCCCGAAGTGTGCTCCGACGGTAGCCGCAGCCAGCATGTTGCAGATGTTGTAGTCTCCTATGAGATGCGTCTCCACGCGGTGTGTGTCCCCTCCCCGGCGTCTCCATTCGAAGGTGAGGAAAGGTTTACACTCTACCACCCTGCCTTCTACGTCAGCGTCAGGCGCACCCTGTGACGTGTATCTTACGGGCGAGAGGCCTTGCGCGATGCCGTTCAGATGAGCGTTGTCTGCGTCGATGAATACGGTGGCGTGCGTCTTTCTGAGGAAGTCGTAGAGCTCGCCCTTCGTCTTCACTACGCCCTCGAAGCTGCCGAAGCCTCCGAGATGCGCCCTTCCGACGTTTGTGATGATGCCGCAGTCAGGCTCTACAATCTCCACAAGCGTCTTTATCTCGCCCGGATGGTTGGCACCCATCTCTATCACGGCGATGTCGTGCGATGCGTTCAGGCGCAGCAGTGTCAGCGGCACCCCGATATGGTTGTTGAGGTTGCCCTGTGTATAGAGCACGTTGTATTTCTCTGACAGGACGGCAGCGATGAGTTCTTTCGTCGTTGTCTTGCCGTTGGTGCCCGTCACTCCGATGATGCGTGTGCCGAGAGCGCGGCGGTGGTGGCGTGCGAGCTGCTGCAGGGTGTGCAGCACATTCCCTACGCGTATGATGCGCCTTGCGGTGTCGGCGTTGCCGTCCAGTGTCCATTCAGCCCTTGTCTCGTCCACCACGGCATAGCTGCACCCCTCATGCAGGGCTTTCAGCGCGAAGTCGTTGCCGTTGAATGATGCGCCTTTCAGCGCGAAGAAGATGCTGTCTTTTACACACTGCCGTGTGTCTGTCGTGACTATGGGGTGTGTGCGGAAGATGTCGTAGAGTTCGGAAATTTCCATGTTACTGTAGGTTGTGTTCGTTATGTTCACGCATAAGGCGGCGTGTGGCTGTATGTTGTCATAATGCCTTATCAAATGCAAAATTAAGCATAATTTTCAATATATTGTAACGTTTTTCAGTAAAAAAATGGTAATTTTGCAGAAGCATACGTTTTCAGACATCATTTTATGTTATATACCTTGCATACAGCCCGCGGGTCGCATGTCATCGACCATCCCGTGGTTATGGGCATACTGAACTGTACGCCCGATTCTTTCTACGCCGGTTCCCGCACAGAGGGCGAGGCAGAGATAGCGCGCCGTGCCGACGAAATCATATCCGAAGGCGGCGCCATCATCGATGTCGGCGGCATGTCAACGCGTCCCGGCGGCGTCGATGTCAGCGAGGCGGAGGAGATGACGCGTCTGCGCCGTGCCCTCGCCGTTGTCCGCCGCCGTCATCCGGATGTCCTTCTCTCTGTCGATACGTTCCGTCCGGCGGTTGCGCGCATGGCAGTCGAGGAGTTCGGGGCAGACATCATCAACGATGTCAGCGAGGGCGGCGTGACATCGCTCGAAGGCGTCGAGAGCCTCGAGGGCGCGGGGATGTTCGCCGAGGTGGCGCGTCTTGGCGTGCCGTATGTCCTCATGTCGGTGCAGCCCACGCTTGCCGCCACGCTGTCGGTGTTCGAGAAGAAAGTCGGACGGCTGCGGGAGCTTGGCGTGCGTGACATCATTCTCGACCCCGGCTACGGCTTCGGGAAGACCGTCGAGGCGAACTATGACATCTTGGGAGGGCAGCCGGTCATCCGGTCTCTCTTCCCCGACCTCCCGCTGCTGGCGGGCGTCTCGCGCAAGCGGATGATAAGGCTGCTGCTCGGCACGTCGCCCGAAGAGGCGCTGAACGGCACTACGGTCGCCAACACCCTCGCCGTGATGAACGGAGCCGCCATTCTGCGTGTCCACGACGTGCGCGAAGCGGTGGAGACGGTGAAGATCTGCGGGTGTGTCAGATGACGTTCCCACACCCGTTATTATTAATATAGAACCCAAGAACAGCCCATGTTTATAGAAATCTCGCCCAAGGACATCGTAGATATAATCCTTGTCGCACTTCTCCTCTACTATATCTTCTGCCTGATGCGCGAATCGCGCTCGCTGAATGTCTTCATCGGCATCATGGTGTTTGTGGTGATATGGCTCTTCGTCAGTCAGGTGCTGGAGATGCGCCTGCTTGGCAGCATCCTCGACAAACTCGTCTCCGTGGGTGTGCTGGCACTGATTGTCCTGTTCCAGGAAGAGATACGCAAGTTCCTGTATTCGCTCGGCGCCCACCAGAGGGTGGAGGCTGTGATGCGCATCTTCGGCTCGCGGCATTCCGCCGACCTCGCCGACAAGAACAGCATCATGCCTGTCGTGATGGCGTGCATGAACATGGCGCGGCAGAAAGTGGGCGCACTGATTGTCATCGAACGCTCCGCACCGCTCGAAGACATCGTGGCGACGGGCGACAGGATTGACGCCAACATCACGCAGCGTCTGATAGAGAACATCTTCTTCAAGAACTCGCCGCTGCACGACGGAGCCATGGTGATACGCAAGAAACGCATCTGCGCCGCCGGCTGCATCCTGCCTGTAGCCCACGACCTGAACATCCCGAAAGAACTGGGACTGAGACACCGCGCCGCACTCGGCATCTCGCAAGAGTCCGATGCCATTGCCATCATCTGCTCAGAAGAATCGGGACGCATCTCCGTGGCGATGAAAGGCGAGTTCCAGCTGCGCCTCTCGGCTGAGAAACTCGAATCCATACTGACAGAACAACTCCTGCCGAAAGAGCCGCAATGACGCGCTCTGCGTGACGTATCAGGATTTCACTACCGCCGCCGGCATCACCTGCGGGCGGCGTGTCGTGGCAAACAATGAGAATCCGAATGAAGAAATACCGTGTAAGATGGGGCCGTGTCGCCTTGCTGCTCATAGGCATTGCCCTCTCCATAGTCATTATATATTATATTGTTGCCGGAATAATCGCTGCCGCGAAATGGTGTGTCGGACTGTTCGACACACCGGACGACGCCGTCGCTGACAAGGTAGAGGTGTTGAAGGTGAGCGGCACGCAGCTGCTCGAATCGCAGCGCATGACGCTCCGCCTCGACAGTCTGATGACTGTCCCCATGCGTCTCGATAAGTCCAGGATAGCCGTCTCGGTCTATGACCTCACCACCCGGCAGCCCGTCTATGCCTTTCACGAGAAGCGCCTCCTGCCTCCCGCCTCGTGCATGAAGATAGCCACGGCGGTGGCGGCGCTCAGACGCCTCGGCTTCGCACATACATACAAGGTCTCGCTGCTGACGCGCGGCGTGATGAAGGCTGACACGCTTGTCGGCTCGCTGATGCTGCTCGCCGACGACGACCCGCTCTTCGAAGACTTCTCCGTACTTACCGGCAGGCTGAAACAGCGTGGCATAAACTGTGTGAAGGGAAACATCTACCTCAACCTCGCACGCCGCGACACGCTCCGCGCACATCCCACGGCGAAGGTGTGGGACATACCCTTCAACCGCACCCCCGTCTTGCTGAAAGGCGAGCGGCATATCGAACGCAACCTGAAATACGCCCTTGCCGCAGCCGGCGTGAGATATATTAAGGACAGCTCTGTCAGACCTGCGGGGAAATACAGCTACGTGGCCACCGTCAGCCACCGGCTGACAGACGTCATCACACCGATGATGATACACAGCTCGAATATCAAGGCCGATGCGCTGATGTATCACCTCGACTACAAGAGGGGGTTGCAGAGAGAACGGATGGACTGGGACGTGCGCCACGACATCGAACTCTTCTGGCAGGAGACATTCGCCGCCGATGACCCCGGTACGATGCGCGGCTTCGTCTTCAACGACGGCAGCGGCCTCTCGCCCGACAACCGCCTCACCGCCGCTTTCCTCGTAGAGATGCTGAAATACGCCTATGCCGACACCGCCATACGCCGCTACTTCATCGACGAGGCGCTCGCGACGCCCGACAGCGGCTTGCGGCGCGGCTCGCTGCTCTCAAGGATGAGCCGGCCCGAATACCGGGGAAAGATTTTCTGCAAGACGGGCACGATGACGACAAAGGGCGGCTCGTCGCTCGCAGGATATATACACAGCGACGACGGACACTGGTATGCCTTCGCCATCATCAATGTCGATTCGCCTGTCGCCGAGGCAAGAATCTTCCAGGACAAACTGTGCAAGATGATGATAAAGGCGAAATGAAAGCCTTGTGTTGTTTCTAAAGAAGTACAGACGTAAACGCCCGGGGGCGCAGGAAACAAGCCTGCGCCCCCGGGCGTTTTATGTTTTGCAGTCACTGTGGGCTTATCGTGCCAGATCGTCGAAGCGTTTCTGCTGCTCCGCAATC
>CALZMB010000016.1 GCA_945788485.1 uncultured bacterium
CTCAAAACAGCCTAAAAAATCTGTCTCGTGTCAGATGCCGATTTTGAACACCCTAACTTTAAGGGTGGTTCTATGAATTAGCCTTGACAGATTTCGGTTCTATTTTCGAGGTGAAAGTGTAAGTGAGAGAGGGAGCAATGCGGGCATTGTGACTGAGCGAACTTACAGTTTGAGCCGAAAAGAGGACGAAAGATGGCAAGACGATATATCCCACTCTGAGAATTTTTCTAAGGTGGTAATTTATAGAACCACCCTTAAGTATCTGCAAAAATATAAAAAATATGTAATAGCAAATGTATCTTACGTATTATCTTAACCAAAATTAACCACTTGGGGCGGTTTTATTGTAGTTTCATCATAATTTGTTCTGTATTGACTATGAATTATAGTGTCTGCTATACATTATTATAATACATGACTTGCGGGGCATGACTGTCACGTTGCACATTCTGACACGTCTTTCGGCACAATCATGACAGGCCTGCGGACGCAGCCGCCCGCCACGCCGCACGATGTACAGAAAACAGTCAGGAGACGGATGCCGGGGCTGCCCGGCTTCCGTCTCCTGACTGTTGGATGTGTCATTTTTGAAATGCAAGTATGCCTTACAGCTCTTTGCGGTGGATGATTAAATCATCCGGCAGCCTGCTGCTGGGCTTCTTTGAAGGCGGCTTCTTCTGCCGCGGCGATTATTTCTTCGCGTGTCGGCTCTTTCTGTTCTACCTGCAAGTCGGAGAAGTCGATGTCAAGCGTCTCAGCTGCGGCGGTACGCGGCGTTGCCTTTGGCCCGTTGGCGCGCCGTTCTGACGGTGTGGAGGGCTGGCGGCTTGTTGTCTCTGAAGATGCGGGAGTTGTCGCGCTGCTGTCTGAGATGATGAAATTCTGCGGGTCGTTGACATCTTTCTCCACATCCGGGACAATGGCGATAGGCTCCTCTTCCATCTTCGTGCGATTTGTCTTTGCCTGGAAGATGCTGTCGCAGAACTTTGGCTGCTTGCGCAGTTTCTTCAGCGTGTCCTCCGCCGCGTGCTGTTGCGCTTCTTTCTTTGAGAATCCTCTGCCCTTGCAAGCCTCTATGCTTTCGAGCATACAGACGTATTCAAAGACGGGCGAGCCGTTCTCGTCCTTTGTCTCCTCTAAGCATTTGAACTCCATGACGACACGGTTCTTCTGTGTCCACTCTATGAGTTTCGACTTGAAATTGACCTCTTTGTATGCCACTTTGTCTATGTTGACGAGCTTTGAGAGAATCTGTTTCTGCACGAATTTCATGCACGCGTCGTAGCCGTGGTCGAGATAGAGCGCCCCGACAAGTGCCTCGAAGGCGTTGCCGCCCATATAGGAGTTGTGTGTGGCAGAGCGTCCGGAAGAGAGGATGAGCTGCGTGATGCCCATCTCTTTTGCCAGACGGCCGAGCGTCTCGCGCTGCACGAGCTTTGAGCGTGTGTTTGTCAGGAATCCCTCGCGCTTGCCGGGGAAATGGTCATAGACGATGTGCCCGACAGTGGCGTCAAGCACGGCATCGCCAAGAAACTCCAGACGCTCGTTGTTGGCGGGACGTCCCTTGGCGGTGCGGTGTGCCACACTCTTGTGCATGAGGGCGAGTTTGTAGAGAGAGATGTTGTGGGGCAGTATGCCGAGGATGCGGTAGAGTTGCAGGTAGAGTTCTTTGTCTTTTCTGAAAGGTAGCTTTATATGGTCTATGATATTCATATAGGGATATCTTCTGGCGGCTGCAGTGCCGTCGCATTGTGATATGTCTCTGCGGCTTGGCATGAGGCTGCCGGCAACCGCGGGAGGCTTATCTGCCAAACGCTTCGTCACGAAGCGTGAGGTTGCGCCATCGCCCGGTTGCCGGCATACGTCATGTCATGTCAATCCGGGTTATCAGCAAGAATATTTCTTGAAGATGACGCAGGCGTTGTGACCGCCGAAGCCGAATGTATTTGACAGTGCGGCACGTACTTCGCGCTTCTGTGCCGTGTTGAATGTGAAGTTGAGGTTATAGTCAAGCTCTGGGTCGTCGTCGCCCTCTTCGTGGTTGATTGTCGGAGGCACGATGTCGTTCTGAACTGCAAGGACAGAGAACATCGCCTCTGTCGCGCCGGCAGCGCCGAGCAGGTGGCCTGTCATCGACTTTGTAGAAGAGATGTTGAGCTTGTAGGCTGCATCGCCGAAAACGTCTTTGATAGCTTTTGCCTCAGAGATGTCGCCGACGTGGGTTGACGTGCCGTGTACGTTGATGTAGTCAATCTCTTCCGGTTGCATGCCTGCGTCCTCAAGTGCGTTCTCCATGACGAGCTTCGCTCCGAGGCCTTCCGGATGTGAGGCGGTGATGTGGTGAGCGTCGGCAGAGAGGCCGGCACCTACCATCTCGGCGTAAATCTTTGCGCCGCGTGCCTTGGCGTGCTCCAGCTCTTCGAGGATAAGGATTGATGCTCCCTCAGCCATGACGAAGCCGTCGCGGCTTGCTGAGAACGGGCGGCTTGCCTTCTCCGGCTCGTCGTTGCGGGTGGAAAGGGCGTGCATAGCGTTGAAACCGCCTACGCCGCATGCCGCGATGGCAGCTTCCGCACCGCCGGTAACCATGACGTCTGCCTTGCCGAGGCGGATGAGGTTGAATGCGTCAGCCAATGCGTTTGTTGATGATGCGCAGGCAGAAGCGGTGATGTAGTTAGGGCCGTGGAAGCCGTACTTTATGGAGATGTGGCCACATGCTATGTCGCCTATCATCTTCGGGATGAAGAAGGGGTTGAACTTCGGACCCATCGTAGGGCCGTTGATAGCCCAGTTGCACACCTCGTCCTCGAAAGTGCGCATACCGCCGATGCCTACGCCCATGACAACACCTACACGGTTCTTGTCAACGGTGTCAAGGTCAAGACCCGAATCCTCTACAGCCTGTGTCGCTGCCGCGAGTGAATACTGGCAGTAGGGGTCCATCTTGCGGGCTTCCTTGCGGTCGATATATTCTGCGGGGTTGAAGTTCTTCACCTCGCAGGCGAATTGTGTCTTGAATGCTGACGCGTCAAAGCGTGTGATGGGCGCGGCTCCGCTCTTGCCGGCAACGATGTTCTTCCATGTCTCTTCAACGTTGTTGCCAAGGGGAGTGATGGCACCCAAGCCTGTTACTACGACTCTTTTCAGTTCCATAGAATAATATAATATATGTATCTTTGTGGGGTTGTATGATGTTGCGCAAACGGCGTCGCCGTCCTGCGGCGGGTGTCGTGCTGCGGCAGACGGTCCGCGCGAGCGCTTCTATTACGAAAAAAACGGAAGCTACGCCATTTCGATAGAGAAATGACACAACTTCCGGTTAGATTATGTGTGAAAGAGATTCTTATTTCTCAACATTAGCTTCGATATATGCGATAGCGTCGCCCACTGTTGAAATTGTCTCTGCCTTGTCGTCTGGAATGTTAACGCTGAATGCCTTCTCAAATTCCATGATGAGCTCTACTGTATCGAGAGAATCTGCACCGAGGTCGTTTGTGAAAGATGCCTCTGCACTTACTTCTGATTCGTCAACGCCAAGTTTCTCAACGATGATCTCTTTTACTTTCTGTTCGATTTCTGACATGATTGTAATGTTTTTGTGGATTGTTAAATTAATTTCTTTACCTTAAAAATTCAGGGGTGTTAACACATTTACGCTGCAAAGTAACTAATAATTCTTCAATCTGACAAATTTTTTTAATGAAAAATGCTTGTTAGATGCACATTATCAGTCTATTTGTGCACTTTTTTTGACATAAACTAATCCATTTTCCCATTTCCGACACTTTCTTTGTCATTTTTTTCGCAAATGTGAAATGCATTGATAGTGTAGCGAATACATATCTCTGAAGGCACGGTTCAGACTTTCCATTTCCAGTAGGTGTGTCCGAAAATGAAGATGTCGCGCATGTGGCGGAACCCGAGGCTGCGGTAGAGCTTCTGCGCGCCGATGTTGTCAGGATCGACGGCAAGAGTGACAGCGAGGCCCAAGCGTTGTCCCTCAGCGATTGCATGGCTTAGCAATGCCCTGCCTATGCCGCGGTTGCGGAACTCCGGCATGACGGCCAAAGAGTCGAGATAGTATTCTCCCGCCTCCGTCTCGTCTTCCATTTCGGGGAATTCGATGTCAAACTCACGCTTCAGCAGCGGCATCGTGACCTGGCGCATGGCGGCATAGCGCGAGCCGTCGTAGGCGGTGATGATGCCGGCATCTTCGCCGTCAACCACGGCGATGGTGGTGTTCTGCGGCGAATAGAGGACATCGGGGCGGCAGCAGACGATGTCGGCGAAACGGCTGAGACGCTCTTCTGAAGCGTCGTTGATGAGGAGCGCGGCGTGCAGACCGCGCGAGAGGAGGAGAGAATCGGCTGTGGTTGCCTGTCTGAACGTAATCATGTTGTTTCGGATTGATGGTTGGTTATTGTTGCTTTTGAAAACTCAACATCCCGGATATTTGTCCAGAATATCCGGGATGTTGTCGCATTTGGGCAGTGTTTCAGATAATCCGCGTCACTGTCTTGTAGCCTCGTAGGCGGCGAGTTTCTTCAGATAGTACGCTTTCACGTCGCTCCACCTGTAGTATGGGAACATATTGGTCTTGACAGGGAGGCGCGCTTCGTTCTCGTTTCGCAGAACCTTGACAAGTATGTCTTTGTTCTTTGAATCCTTGTCGGATGTATTTGCCTTCGCGCCGACTGAGCGGTAGAAGACGAACTGCAGGTTGCAGGCCATCGGGAAGATGCGGTAGTCGCACCATTCTTTCTGAGGCAAGGTGTTGAGGTCTGGGATGTCGCGGTTTGTATCGTCAAGTTCGAGGAGACAGGTCAATGGCATCACCATCGTGTCATGGCCATAGCGGAGATGCGCGCCGCAGTTGTCGAGGCGCAGGCATGAATCTGCCTCGCTGATGATTTTGTGCAGGAGATTGCGCTGTGAGTATGGCTGCACGCCGTCAGTGTAACGTGACGGCCCGTAGTAGAGATACCAGTAGGCGTTCTGCGCCTGCCACAAGTCGTAGCGTTCGTCCTCAGTGAAGAGGCCCGTAAGATTCATCGTGTGGCGTATCTCAGAGCTTTGCACGTTCATGGCAAGCTTGTATATGTTACGCATCAGCGTCTGCGCATCGAGTTTCTTCTGCCAGTAGGCGCTGTCGTTGAAGAGGAGCGACATCAGACGCTGGGGATGTGTATGCGAAGCGCGGAACGCTTTCACTATGCTGCGCGCCTTCTTCTTCGACGCGTAGATGACGGAATCACTCTGGTTCATATAGTACATGTCATGGTATGAGGCATCGTGGCGTATGTCGAGTTTCGGGTTTAGCGACTTCAACGTCATCAGCGCGTTCTCCATAGAGAGTATGCATCGTATGACGACGGTTGACTTCGCGTCGATGTGCGTCTCTTTATTGAAAATCTGCGGAAAGTTGTTGAACATACGCTCCGCTATCTGCTGATGCTGCAATGCGCCGAGTTCAGTCAGCTCGCCGTCTCTTCCCGCCGCCTCGTTCTTCAGCAGCACTACGTTAGCAAGCAGTTCCTTGCCCGCCGCGGTGAGCACTCCGGCGCTGTCAGCAGCAAGAAGCGTCTTGTATGCCTCGCCATACACGTCGCCGATATGATAGCGCGAGCCGTGTCTGCCGTAATGGCTGAGATAGACTGGCTCGTAACCTTTCGGCGCAGGCGTGAGAGCCTTCTGCGGTCCGGGATAAGCGACATAGTTGTTTCCGGCAAGATACGGATTCTTGCGGAAGTCTTCCTTGCACGACTGGGCATTGGCGGCAGACACGATGAAAGCCGTATGGAGGGCAAGAAGGAGGGCGGTGGCAACGGTGCGATAGTGTGTCATGGGTGTCTTGAACTATGAATGAAATAAACGCTATATATATTATAATATGTATATGATGCAGCGAATCAGCCTTCTGGCATCACGCTGCATATTTTCCGCAAAATTACGGAAAAAGAACGTAATCTGCAAATTTCGCGTTCAAAAAAGCGTTTTTTCGTGCAACTGCATTGCAAAGAGACTGTGAAAAGAGAAAAAAGACTGTGCCGTTGTTGGCAGGAAACGAATGATTTTGTAATTTTGCACGTCAACATAGATAATCATACACACCTACATATCAATATGGAAGAGATACTTCATCTGATCAACGAGATGTCGCCCTATCTGCTTTTGGGCTTCTTTCTCGCCGGCATCCTCCATGCCTTCGTGCCTGGGAGATGCTACACCCGTTATCTGTCAGAGCCGTCGTTCCGCTCAGTTGTCTATGCCGCATTGTTCGGCATACCGCTGCCGCTTTGCTCGTGCGGCGTCATACCTACCGCCATGTCGCTTCGCAAAGACGGTGCGTCGCACGGCGCAGTGACATCTTTTCTCATCGCCACTCCCCAGACAGGCGTAGATTCTATCATCGCCACGTTCAGCCTGATGGGTTTGCCTTTCGCCGTGATACGTCCTATGGCGGCATTGGCGACAGCAGTTTTCGGCGGTATGCTTGTCAACCGCTTCGGGGGCGGCGACATATCACAGGTGGCAGAAGAGAGAGAAGAGGCCGGTTGCGGCTGCTGTCACGATGATGCGGAAGAGCATCTGACTTTCGTCCAACGCATGATAAAGGCTTTGCGCTATGCCTTTGTAGAGATGATGGAAGACATCGGCAAATGGCTTGTCGTGGGTCTTGTCGTGGCAGGCCTCATCACTGTCTTTGTCCCAGACAGCCTTTTCGCTGTCTTCCAGGGCAACACTGTGGCATCGATGCTGCTTGTCCTGTGCCTCTCCATACCGATGTATCTTTGCGCCACCGGCTCTATTCCTATCGCTGTGGCATTGATGCTGAAGGGTCTGACGCCAGGGGCGGGACTTGTCCTGCTGATGGCTGGCCCGGCTTGCAACATGGCGAGCATCCTTGTCATAAGGAAAGTGATGGGCACGCGCACACTCGTCACCTACCTGACGAGCATCATCGCGGGTGCCGTTGCCTTCGGCTGGATAGTTGATACGCTGCAGTTCGGAGGCGTTATAGATTTCACCCAGACACTCAGAGTTGACGGCGGATGCTGCGACGAGACGACATCATGGGTGTCATGGCTGTCAACAGCGGTTCTCGCATTGCTTCTCGTCTATGCCCTCGTGTTGCCGAAATTAGGCCTGCGCAAGGCTCATGCCTGCCACTGCCATGAAGGAGACGATGCCTGCCACTGTCATGATGATGAGTGCGGATGCCATGACAGGCAGTGCCACTGCCATGAAGAAGAGACGGACAGAAGCGGAAACGAAAGGGTGTATATTATAGAAGGCATGAACTGCAACCATTGCCGCAGTGCGGCGCAGGCAGCCCTCGCCGGCGTCAAAGGTGTCAGAGAGGTGAGTGTCACACTATCTCCACCCGAAGCACGCGTCATCGGCGACGCTGACGAGTGTTGCCTGCAAGAGGCTGTCGCGGCTTTGGGCTTCAAGCTGCGGAGAAAGTGAGAGGGGTGTTCTTCGACCTGGTCGAAGAATACTGGAAACGGAAAAGAGGAAACAGAAAGACAAATAAACGGAAACGGAAAGACAAGGAAAAGGTAAAGGAAAGACAAAGAAACGGAAACAGAAGGCGAAATCTATGGTATTTGAAAACGGCTGCGCCCCCTGCAATGCGTGTGTATTGCAGGGGGCGCAGCTGTTTTTTGTTGCGGGGGTGTCATTTCTTTGTCTGCGCGACATGAATGGAGAGGCGTTTACGGAAAATCAGCCAATAGAGCACGCCTGCCACGGTGAGGCAGACTGGGAATGCACTCCAGATGCCCACGATGCCATGTTTCATCACTATGCCTAACCACCAGCTGAGCGGCAGCGACACAATGAAATACGCAAAGACGGCGGCATACATCATCAGGCGCATCTCGCCCAAGCCGCGCAAGGCATTCGCGAGACAACACTGAAAGGCATCGCTGATTTGATACAGTATGAGCGGGATGATTGTTGCAGCCACGAGACGGCAGACGGTGCGGTCGGCAGTGAAGAGATAGCCTATGTCGTGGCGGAAGATGAAGACTGGTATGGCCACCGCCGTAGCCATGGCGATGATGATAAAGAAGCCGCTGCGCGTGACACGCGCTATCTCGTTCATGTCGCCCGTGCCGACATAATGGCTCACGCGTATGCTGATGGCGGTGGCGATGCCGAGATATAGGTTGTAGAAAAACAGCGACATCGTTATCATTATCTGATGCGCGGCAAGCGGTTTCGTGCCTGTCCACCCTACGAAGATGGCAACGAGCGAGAACGCCCCGCACTCTACGGTTGACTGCAAAGCCGACGACCACGCGAGTTTATGCAGGTCTTTGAAGTATCCGTTCACATCCTTCCACTTCGCTTCCGTTATACCTATTTTATATATATAGAACTCCCGCTTTGTGAAGAGAATGCAACAGAACGCCGCAGCGATGAGCAAACGCGAGACGGCAGTGGCGATGCCGGCTCCCAAGAGTCCCATTTCCGGCATGCCGCAGTTGCCGTAGATGAGCAGCCAGTTGCCAATGACGTTCAGCATATTGCCTGTGATGAGGACGTACATCGATATGCTTGTCTTGCCTATCGTGTCGTAGAACTGTTTCATCTGACAGCCAATGACGGTGACAGGCAGCGACAGGATGTTGACGAGGAGATACGGTCGCATCAGCGGCAGCAGTTCTTCCGGCTGTCCGAAACACGGCAGCAGCATATAGAATGCCACTGAGCAGAGTGCGAGCAGCACTATCAACACGGCGTTGGCATAGAATCCTGCCTTGAGGGCAGTGCCTGCCTGCTGTTTCTCGTCGCGTCCGATGAGCGGCCCGACGACAGGAGTGAGGGCGAAGTTGAAGCCTATGGCGAAGAGCACGGCGAGCACGAAGATGTTGTTGACGAAGCTTGCCGCCGCGAGTTCGAGAGTTGAATGGTGTCCTATCATGAAAGTGTCGGCGAAGTTGAGAACAAGGTTCCCGACCTGACCGACTACTATAGGCGTTCCAAGATGAACAAGGTCTCTGTAATGATTGGTTGCTGTTGTCTGCATGATGCTTTTCGGAAGATGTGCGGTCGCTTACATTGCGACAGGAAATACACGTCTCATGAGTTGACAATTTTCTCTTTCTGCGCCGAGCCGTCACTCAGCGCCGTGCCCAGGAGGTTGATGTAGAGGACATGAAGCGGGTTGCCCTCCTTCGTTTTCACCTGTATCTCTTTCAGCTGGCATTGCTTGTTGTTGATGTTGACGACACACATCCATTTCCCGTTTTGTCTCCGCACTTTCATCGAGCGTTTCTTATAGGCGGTGAGTTTCACCTCCACCTCGTTTTTCCCCTTGTTTATGACGTTGTAGCCGTATGCCATCTTGCGTTGGAAGAAAGAGAGTTCGTTCTCGTGCCCCGGATTGTCGGTGTTGTTGTGCCAATAGACGTGGATAGGGTTTTTGATGTCAAGAACGTTGTTCTTTTGGTTGACATCATAGCACACCCAGTTCTTGTTGACACTGCGCGAGATATGGAAGAGTCGCTGTGCCGAACAGTCTGTCGTGCAGGAGAAAAGAATGAATAAAATGAATGTCAGGATGTGCCGCAGCATGTCGTACAGTATTGTTTTGAGTTGAAAATTCTGTGCAAAAGTATAAAAAAAGAATCTGCTACGCAAATAAATACAAAAAAATCCGTAATTTTGCACATCCTTTTGTCCAACAACACGCAACAACTCACACAAAAAACATAAAACAAAAATAAAATGAAAGATTCTTTGAAAGGTTTTCTTGTCATCGCGGCGATGTCAGTGATGGCATGGTACATAGCTCTTTTGCCGGCTGTGAAAGCCCTGTCGTTCAGTTCTCTCATCATCGGCATCCTTCTCGGCATGGTCTATGCCAACACTCTCCGCCGCCGTCAGCCTTCGTCTTGGGACGGCGGCATAAAGTTCTGTTCAAAGCGTATGCTTCGTCTGGGCATCATCCTCTACGGTTTCCGCCTCACTTTTCAGGATGTTGTAGCCGTAGGTCCTAAGGCAGTGCTTATCGACTGCATCGTCGTCGTCGTCACTCTGTTGCTTGGCGTATGGTTAGGCAAACGAATGGGCCTCGACCGCGAGACGACCTTGATGACGAGCACCGGCTCAGCCATCTGCGGCGCGGCAGCCGTTCTGGGCGCCGAGCCTATCGCCAAGGGCAAGCCCCATCAGACAGCAGTGGCAGTAAGCACTGTTGTCATCTTCGGCACACTCTCCATGTTCCTCTATCCGATAATGTACCGCATGGGCCTCAGCGACATTCTCAACACTCAGCAGATGGGTGTCTATACCGGTTCTACGCTGCATGAGGTGGCACATGTCGTAGGTGCGGGCAACGCGATGGGCCCACAGATAGCCACCGATTCGCTCATCGTGAAGATGGTTCGCGTGATGCTTCTCGTGCCCGTATTGATAGCGATGTCGTGGCTGTTGTCTCGCCGCGAGGCGTCAGCATCTGCGAATAAGAGCATCAATGTGCCATGGTTCGCTTTCGTCTTCCTGCTGATGATTGCCGTGAACAGCGGCCTTCACTCTGCTTTCGACGGCGAGGCATGGTTCACGTCGTCGCTGAAGGTGATAGAGACGGTATCAACCTTCATGCTCACTCTTGCGATGACCGCCCTCGGCAGCGACACCTCTATCGACAAGTTCCGTCAGGCTGGCGCGAAGCCGTTCTATCTCGCCGGCGGCCTGTATGTATGGCTTGTTGTCGGCGGCTTTGCCCTCGCCTACTTCCTTTGCTGATGTCCGGGCACAGAAAAAGGCAGTGCTGCGACACGCTTGTCAGCAGCGACTGCCATACACTAAAAAGGGAAATGTAAGTTCAAAATGATTTTGCACATATTGCAGGCCTTCCTTGTCAGGAGCAGATGCCGTTTGGCATCACTTCGCGAGGAATGCCTGCACTTTTTTTGCCGTCTCGCGTCCGCTTGCCATTGCTCTAACGACGAGCGACGCTCCGTTTGCCGCGTCTCCCGCCACGAACACGTTGTCAGCGAACTGAGGCTGCTGCGGTTTCAGGAATCCCATAGCGAGGAAGCATATCTCGCATTTTATCACCTCCGGCTCACCCGCCTCAACCATTATCGGCCGTCCGCCTTCAGGATTCGGTTTCCAGTCGATGGGCTGCACGCGCACTCCGGTCAGCTTGCCGTCTTTGCCAATGAACTCGAGCGAGTTGATGTTCCATCGTCTGGTGCATCCTTCCTCGTGCGATGACGTTGTCTTCAGCGTACGCGGCCAGTTTGGCCATGGCGAGTTCGGGTCTTCCGGTCCTTCAACCGGTTTCGGCATAATCTCAATCTGCGTGACAGACTTGCATCCCTGGCGGTGTGACGTTCCGATACAGTCAGAGCCAGTGTCGCCTCCACCGATTACGAGCACGTCCTTTCCTTTAGCCGTCACTCTGTCAGCCTTCGCGAACTCCATCCCGGCGAGCACCCTGTTCTGCTGCGCGAGCAGTTCGAGCGCGAGATGCACTCCTTTCAGGTCGCGTCCCGGGATGTTCAGGTCTCTTGCCGTCGGCGTGCCAGTAGCAATGACGTATGCGTCGAACGCTTGTCCGAGTACGGCGGCGATGTCTTCGCCCGTCACCACATCCTTTCCTTCCGGCAGAGAGACGTCAACGCCGTATCTGAACGCGACGCCCTCTTTCTCCATCAGTTCTATTCTGCGGTCGATGATGAGTTTGTTGAGTTTGAAGTTCGGTATGCCGTATCTGAGCAGTCCTCCCGCCGCTTCATTCTTGTCGAACACAGTGACGGCGAAGCCCTGCTTGTTCAGCCGGTTGGCAGCCACCAGCCCGGCGGGTCCGGCGCCGATGACGGCAACCGTCTTCCCGTTCCGTTCGTAGTTCTGCGGCAAGATATAGTTTTCTCTCCACGCCGCTTCTGTTATGGCACACTCGTCTTCACGGTTTGTGACAGGCTCATGGTTGGTGAGGTTCAAGACGCACGATTTCTCGCAGAGTGCCGGACAGATGCGTCCGGTGAACTCCGGGAAGTCGTTCGTGTCTGTCAGTCTCTGGTATGCGAGTTTCCAGTCTCCTTTGTACAGCGCATCGTTCCACTCCGGCGGTTTGTTTCCTAACGGGCACGCCCAGTGGCAGAACGGCACTCCGCAGTCCATGCATCGCGAAGCCTGCTCGCGTCGGTCGTGGGTGTTGAGTGTCTGCTCCACCTCACTGAAGTCTTTCACACGGTCATGTATCGGTCTGTAGCCGGCTTCCACGCGCGGCACAGTAAGAAATGCTTTTGGATTTCCCATAGTTTTTTATTCCTGTATTTTATTGAGGTGGATGTTATCAGTTGTTTATGAGCTGCATGTTCGCAATCTTCTCCTGCAGTTGTCTCATCTTCTCTTCCTGCAGCACTCGCTTGTACTCGATAGGCACAATCTGTATGAAGTCTTCGACATAACGGTTCCAGTCGTCGAGCATCTTGCGTGCGAGGGCGGAGCCTGTATAGAGATAGTGCTGTCTGATGAGTTCGTGCAGTTCTTTTCTGCTCGAAGCCTCTTCGACAAGGTTGATCTCCACCTGGTCCATGTTGCAGAAATAGTCAAAGTTATGGTTCTTGTCCCAGACGTATGCCACGCCTCCCGACATACCGGCAGCGAAGTTGCGTCCTGTCTCTCCGAGCACCACGACACGACCTCCGGTCATGTACTCGCAGCAGTGGTCGCCCGCGCCTTCTATCACGGCGATGGCGCCGGAGTTTCTCACTCCGAATCGTTCGCCGACACGTCCGTTGACATACAGCTCGCCTCCTGTCGCTCCATAGAGGCCGGTGTTTCCGGCTATGATATTGTCTTCAGCCACGAAATCCTGGCTTGAGCGTGCCGGCGGTAGGATAGAGATGCGTCCTCCGGAGAGGCCTTTTCCGAAATAGTCGTTAGCCTCGCCTTCGAGTTTCAGGTTCACGCCGCTGACGGCGAAAGCTCCGAACGACTGTCCTGCCGAGCCTTTGAACTTGATGTTGATGGTAGAATCAGGCAGCCCCTTCTCGCCGTATTTCTTCGCGATGACGCCCGAGAGCATCGTCGCCACGGCACGGTCGGTGTTCTTGATGGCGTAGTCGAGGTTTATCTCCTCTTTTGTCTCTATCGCCTTTTCGCACGCCTTGATGATGTCGAAGTCTTTCACGCCCTCCACCTTTGTGTATGCGCCGCGGTCCCAATAGAGCGGTTTGTCTGTCGGTGTCTGATATAGCAGTCGCGAGAAGTCTATCGTTGCCTGCTTTGAGTTGGGGTCAACAGGCACGACCTCTATAAGGTCAGTGCGTCCGATGATTTCCTTCAGCGAGTGTACGCCTATTTCAGAGAGATACTCTCTCACTTCTTCAGCGAGGAAGGTGAAGAAATTTACGACGTATTCGTAGTGTCCGCGGAACTTCGCCCTGAGCCTCTCGTCCTGCGTCGCCACGCCGACAGGACACGTGTTGGTGTTGCACTTGCGCATCATGAGACATCCGAGCACGATGAGCGGCAGCGTGCCGAACGAGAACTCGTCAGCCCCGAGCATCGCCATGATGATGACATCGCGTGCTGTCTTCAGCTGTCCGTCGGTCTGCAGGCGCACCTGGTTGCGCAGGCCGTTGAGCACGAGAGTCTGCTGTGTCTCTGCCAGTCCTATCTCCGGCGATATTCCGGCAAAGCGCATTGAGCTTGCGGGCGATGCTCCCGTGCCGCCTTCCGCGCCAGAGATGACGATGAGGTCGGCCTTCGCCTTTGCCACGCCGGCTGCTATGGTGCCCACGCCGCTCTCTGCCACGAGTTTCACGGAGACGGCTGCCGTCGGGTTGACATTCTTCAAGTCGAAGATGAGCTGCGCCAGGTCTTCGATAGAATAGATGTCGTGGTGTGGCGGCGGGGAGATGAGCGTGATGCCGGGTATGGCGTTACGTGTCTTTGCGATGATTTTGTTCACTTTGAAGCCCGGCAGCTGTCCGCCTTCGCCCGGCTTCGCTCCCTGTGCCACTTTGATTTGTATCTCTTCTGCATTGACGAGATATTCTGTCGTCACGCCGAAGCGTCCTGACGCTATCTGCTTTGTCTTTGACGAGAGGCTGATGCCGTCAACGGTGGCGCGGTAGCGTTCGTTGTCCTCGCCTCCCTCACCCGTGTTGCTTCGCGCGCCGAGTTTGTTCATGGCGAGCGCAAGTGCCTCGTGCGCCTCGATAGAGAGCGCGCCGAACGACATGGCTCCTGTGACAAAATGCTTCACGATGCTCTCCACCGGCTCCACTTCGTCGATTGGTGTCGGCGTGGCGGCTTTCTTGAATCCGAAGAAGTCGCGTATGAAGATCGGACGCTCTTTCTTGTCAACCGGCGCCGCCCACTCCTTGAACTTCTTGTACGAGCCGAGGCGTGTCGCTATCTGCAGGTTGGCGATGGTTTCCGGGTTCCACGCATGGTCGATGCCGTCCTTGCGGTAGTTGAAGAGGCCTGTGTTGTGAAGGAAGGTGTCGTTCTCGTCAATCGCGAATCCCTCGTCGTGCAGGCGTATCGCGTCCTTCGCGATGTCGCGCAGCCCTATGCCGCCGATGGTAGATACCTCTGTCCCGAAATATCTCTTCAGCAAGTCTTCGCTGACGCCTATCGCCTCGAAAATCTTCGCCCCGCGATAAGAGCGTATCGTAGAGATGCCCATCTTCGACATTATCTTCTTCAAGCCCTTATCGACAGCCTTGATATAGTTTGCCTCGGCGGTTGCATACTCCTCTTGTATCTTGTGCTTCTTCACAAGGTCGTCGAGTATGGCGAAGGTCATGTAGGGGTTAATGGCTGACGCGCCGTAGCCGAGCAGCAATGCGGCGTGCATCACCTCGCGTATCTCGCCCGATTCTACGATGAGCGCCGTCTGCACACGTTTCTGCACGGAGATGAGATAGTGGTGTACGGCGCTGACAGCCAACAGCGACGGTATGGCGGCGTGCGTCTCGTCGATGTCGCGGTCAGAGAGGATGATGTAGTTCACTCCGTTGTCCACACTTTCCTCCGCCTTCTTGCAGAGTTCGTCGAGCGCAGAGCGCAGTCCGGCTGTCCCTTTGCTTATTTCAAAGAGCATAGGCAGCTTCTGTGTCTTGAAGCCCTTGTAGCGGATGTTGCAGAGGATGTCAAGCTGCGTGTTGGTGAGCACCGGCTGCGGCAGGCGCACCATCTTGCAGTTCGATTCGTCGGGCGTGAGGATGTTCGTGCCCACGGCGCCGATATATTCTGTCAGCGACATGACCAGCTCTTCGCGTATGGGGTCGATGGCAGGGTTGGTGACCTGCGCGAACTGCTGACGGAAATAGTTGAAGAAAATCTGCGGCCTGTCAGAGATGACAGCCAAAGGCGTGTCGTTGCCCATTGCGGCAACAGGCTCCTGTCCGTTGGTACACATCGGCACGATGGTCTTGTCGATGTCTTCCTGGCCGAAGCCGAAAATTCTGAGTTTGCGTTCGTAGTTGTTGACAGCATTATCTACCTTACGTCCTGACTTCAGCTTCTCAAGCTGTATGCGGTTTGTTGAGAGCCACTGGCGGTAAGGGTGTTCTGCGGCGAGCTTCTCTTTTATCTCGCCGTCGTAGTATATCTTGCCTTCTTGTGTGTCGATGAGGAGAATCTTTCCCGGCTGCAGGCGGCCTTTAGCCACTACGTCAGACGGCTCGAAGTCCATGACGCCCACCTCTGACGCCACCACCATCATGCCTTTCTTCGTGATGGTGTATCGTGACGGGCGCAGACCGTTGCGGTCGAGCATGCCGCCAGCAAAGCGTCCGTCGGAGAACATCAGCGCGGCGGGGCCGTCCCACGGCTCCATGAGGATGGAGTAGTATTCGTAGAAAGCCTTCAAGTCTTCTGAGATGGGGTTCTTGTCGTTGAACGATTCGGGCACGAGGATAGCCATCGCCTGCGGCAACGACATGCCGGACATGACGAGGAACTCGAAGACGTTGTCCAACGAAGCAGAATCGGACATATCGTCCTGCAATATCGGGCGTATCTCCTTGATGTCGCCCAGGGCGGCAGACGACAGCACAGACTCACGCGCCTGCATCCATCCGCGGTTGCCGCGCACGGTGTTTATCTCGCCGTTGTGGCAGATGAAGCGGAAGGGCTGTGACAGTTTCCACTTCGGGAATGTGTTGGTTGAGAATCGCGAGTGTACCAAAGCCAAGCCCGACGTGAAATAGTTGTTTGACAAATCGGGAAAGAAACGGCGCAGCTGCCCGGAGGTCAGCATGCCTTTATATATGATGTCCTTGTTCGAGAGCGAGCAGATGTAGAAGTCCTCGTCGTCGATACGGTTCTCTATCTTCTTGCGTACCTTATATAATATGCGGTCAAAAACAGGCACGTCGCTGTCTGCCACACCGGTGATGAACACCTGTTTGATGTCTGGCTGCACCTCACGCGCGCCCACGCCGGGCACGTCGGCGTTCACTGGCACGTTGCGCAGATGCATCAGCGACAGTCCCACACGTTCTATCTCTTCTATCATGATAGAGAGAATCTCGCTCTGGCGCTGCGCATCCTTCGGCAGGAAGACGAGGCCTGTTCCGTACTTGCCCTTCTCGGGCACCGGAATGCCTTGCAGCAGAATGAACTCGTGGGGTATCTGCAGCAGAATGCCCGCACCGTCGCCTGTCTTGTCGCGTGTCTCCGCTCCGCGGTGCTCCATGTTCTCAAGCACACGCAGCGCATTGTCAACAAGGTCATGGCTCTTGTTGCCGTGGATGTTCACCACCATGCCGACACCACA
>CALZMB010000017.1 GCA_945788485.1 uncultured bacterium
TTCGCACAATGTTTATTATCAGCGGTGCTCATCAATTTCATAGTCCAGGCTGGTCATTGTTTACATACTATATTGCTTCCGAAAGTTGAATTATTTATAAGCCAAAAGAAAAAAAATAACATTAACTAACCTAATCTAACAAACTTATAACATCATGAACATCAGACGTATGATTCCGCTCATTGCAGCCGTCGCCATGCTCCTCATGCCGGCGACAACTGCCGTGGCGAAGAAGAAAGTACACACCATCGGCGATTCGACGATGGCGAACTACGCCACTGACGGCAGCACAGACAAGCGCGGCTGGGCGCAGATGCTGCAACAGTTTTTCAACACCGACAACGTGACGGTGAACAACCGCGGCAAGTCGGGGGCTTCCAGCAAATCGTTTTACAAGGAATCCCCCTACTGGTCCACCCTCGTCACAGGCGGCAGCGACGCGATGCAGGCGGGCGACTTCCTCCTCATACAGTTCGCGCACAATGACGAGAAGAACGGCGGAGCTGACGGCGACATGGTGAAGCAATACTACACCAACAAAGGCGACAACACCACCGCCGCCTCTACCGACTACCGCGGCACCACCGCCTCGGGCACCTTCAAGGAGTATATCCGCAAATACATCAACGAGGCGAAGGCGATGGGCGTGAAGCCGATTGTCGTGGCTCCTATCTGCCGAAAATATTTCGCCTCTGACGGCAAGAGCATACGCCGCAACGGCATGCACGACCTCGGCGACAAGTTCACCCTCTGCGACGGCACGTCGCTGACGGAAGGCAACAGCGTGCCTGCCTCTGACGACACCTACGACTATGTGGCGCAGGCACGCAACGTGGCGGCGGAATACGACGACGTGCCGTTCATCGACATGACAAAGCTCACCGCCGACCTCTACGTCTCTTACGGTGACGACTACTGCACAGCCTCGCTCTTCTGCAAAGGCGACAAAACTCACCCCGCCGCACTCGGAGCCACGCTCATCGCACGCGCCTTCGCGCAACAGCTCAAGGCTCAGGCAGCGTCAGAGACCAACGCGAATCTGAAGGCCGTGCTCGACGAACTGGCGAAGGATGTCATAGTATCTTCTGAGATAACATTCAACCCCACGACGGGCGACATGGGCAAGGCTTATCAGGGACAAAGCATCGTGAAAGAGTTCAACGTCTCTGCCTTCGGCGTTGCGTCAGGCTCGTCAATGACCGTCACCGCGACAGGCGGCTTCCTCCTCTCCACCGACAAGACGAACTATCAGACATCCGTCACCATTCCCGCTGACGGCAACAACATCATCACATCTATATATGTACGCGCGGACCTTAACAGTTCCGGCACCATGACTGGCACGATGACCGCTGTCGCAGGTTCTCTCTCGTCGTCGCTGCAGCTCTCAGCCGAAGCGATATCTCTCTCCGGCGGAACGGAGACCGCCGCTGTCTGGCCTCTCACATCTTCTGTGTCTGCCAATCCAGACTGTCTGCTGACAACAGCCGACGAGATTCTTTCCGGACTCTCCGTGAACAAATATGCCGCCATAGGCACTGCACCCGACGCGCGCACCATGCAGCTCCTGACCACCACGTCCGGCACATGGCAGGCAGGTGAGATTGACGAGGTATCGACACGCTATGCGCAGTTCCAGGTCACGGTACCCGCAGACTACAACTTCTCCGCCGACAAGATTTCGTACTACATCAGCGGTCGCGGCGGCTCTGCCGTCAGCTACCACGCCTACTACAGCACAAACAAGGATTTCTCTAACCCCGTGCTCATCGACGAGAAGGTGAAGATGGCGACAGACGCTCCGACACTCGTTGAGCACTCTCTCGCCCTCCAGCTCGAAGAGGGACAGTCGCTCTATGTGCGTCTCTATCCGTGGTACAACGGGCAGAGCGCGGAGGCTTCGGGCAAGTATCTGTGCCTCTCCGACCTCACCATCCACGGCATGGCAAGCAAGGCTGGCGGCGAAGAGATAGACATAAACGGAAACATCACCTACACACTCGTTGACGCAGAGCCGGTCTTCTCGCCTGAGAAGATGTCTGTCGGCTTCGCCGGAAAGAACGTGACATACGGCTCGCTGCTCACTGTCAGCGCAGGCGGAGGCGCAACATGGAGCGGCTCAACCGACAACGACAAGGTTCAGACAAAGGTGGCTAACGCTACGGGCAGCTCGCTGCCGTCGTCTGCCACCGACGACAACACCATCACGTTCACCCTCATTCCCGAAGACGGCGTCGTGTTCCTCCCGTCAAAGGTATCGATGCAGGCAGCACGCTACGGCACCGACGGCGGCACCATCACCGCCACGCTGCAGGGCAACACCACCGCTGTCATCTGCGAGAACGCCAACATAAACCGTTCGGGCAAGGGGCTTGAGCTTACAACACTCTCCTCGTCTGTAGATGGCGTGTCTGCCGACGCGCAGCATCCTCTGCTGCTGAAGGTCTCTGTCCTCGGCCTCGGCGACAAAAAGAATGTCGGACTGAACGACATCATAATCGAAGGAACACTGAAAGGCAGCATACAGCAGACAGTGAAATACTCGCTCACAACCGCTGTGTCACCGGCAGAAGCCGGTTCTGTCTCAGCTGACCCGAAGATGGATTCGTACAAGGAAGGTACAGAGGTGACACTCTCCGCCTCGCGCAATTTCGGCTACAGGTTTAAGGAATGGCAGATAGAAGGCAAGGCTGTCGGCACAGACGAGACCGTCAACGTGACGATGGACGGCGACAAGGTCGTAACGGCTGTTTTCGAGACTATCCCGGTTTATACCGTCACCGCTCTCTGCACCAACGACGCGGAACGCACACTTGGCACCGTCACCCTCTCGCCAGACGAACATAACGGACGCTACGAGGCGGGAACAGTGATAAAGGCTACTGCCGAAGAATCGAAGATACTGAAGTTCATGCAGTGGACCGACGGCAACGAGAATGCCGGCACTAATGCCGAACGTACCCTCACCGTCAACAGCGACATGCAGCTTGTGGCAGACTATGAGGTTCAGGACTTTGTGGCGGTGTTCGACGCCTCAGCGACACAAAGCTACGCCTACAGCACAACATCGAACTATCCGTTCCCTGCCGACCTCACATGGGACGACAGCCGCAACGCCTCATGCTCTGTCGTGAGGACAGACACCGGCGCGCCGCTCTATAGCCAGACCACCGGCACTCCCGTCGTGCGCAACCGTGAGGGCGTAGTGATGTCAGGAATCAACGGACTCTATCAGAACGGCTACGACACACGCGACATAGCATGGCAGTATCAGTTCTCTACCACCGGCTTCACCGGCATCTCGCTGACGGGCGACATGGCGGCAAAGAACGCGGCGGCAAAGCAGTACAAGGCGCAGTATTCGCTCGACGGCACGACATTCACCGACATTGAGGGCGCGGCCTGGGACATGACAGCCAATGTCATTAAGCCGCTCTCCTTCGCCCTGCCCCAAGAGGCAGACAACCAGCCGACGGTCTATGTCCGCGTGACGGGCACCGGCGACGAGCTGCTCTCCACCACCTACGCCTTCACAGAGACATTCGACGGCATGAAATACACCACCCACTCTGAATCCGGCATAGGCAACCTCTATGTCATAGGCACAGCGGCGACTGCCGACGACGACACCGCTCCTGTTGTCATCTCCACTCTGCCCGCCGGCGGCGCGACAGGTGTCAGCGCGGCAGGCAGGATAACCGTGTCGTTCGACGAGCGTATCGTGGCAGGCGACACACAGACCGCCGCAACTCTCGGCGACACGCCGTTGCAGCCTATATAGAACACCCGCAGCGTCAGCTTCAACTACAACTCTCTCTCCTACGGGCAGACATACACATTCACCCTCCCAGCGGGCTACGTCAACGACCGCTCGGGCAATCCGTCAGCCGCCCTCTCTTTCTCTTTCACCGTGATGGAGAGGCAGAAGCCTGCGAAACGTATCTTCGATGCTGTCGTGGATAAGACGCTCGACCTTCAGCAGGGACAATCTATCCCAGCGACAGAGACTATGCCGAAGCAATACCGCTACATACAGGATGCCATCGACGACGCGCCAGGCGATGCGACACAGCCTTACCTTATATATATAAAGGAGGGTTACTACAACGACCCTAACACAACCTTCTCGGCAAGCTACGGCACACGCTACACCACTAACGAGACAGGCTCCGGCGCGCCGACAGAGCGCATCGCAGGAGGACAGAACGGCTACGACGACTGCCGCCTCATATACGTCAACAAACCAAACATCCACCTCATAGGCCAGTCCGTTGACAAAGTCACCATAGCCACCGACCGCCTCGCAGGCGGAAGCAGCGACCCATCGCGCGTATGGTATCACGTCGATGCCGCCGCCACACTTGAGGTGCAGGCAGGCGCGACAGACTTCTTCATGCAGGGCGTCACGCTCGACAACGAGAACTGGACCATACGCCGCATGGAAGGGCCGCAGGCGCTTTGCATGAACATCACAGCCGACCGCGCTGTCTTCGACGACATCAACGCCCGTTCATATCAGGACACATACAAGAGCAACGGCACATTCAACCGCCAGTTCTTCCACAAATCAACGATAGAAGGCGGCGTGGATTTCATCTACGGCTCAGGCGACGTATGGTTCGAGGGCTGCACGCTGAACATCAACCGCAAGAGCGGAGGATTCATCGTCGCGCCAAACCATCCAGAGGAGACGCGATGGGGATATGTCTTCAACAACACCACCATCACCACCACATACTCTTCTGTACCGGAAGATTTCCAGGTGTATCTCGGCAGACCATGGCACGCAAGACCTGTCACTGTCTTCCTGCACACAAAGATGGAGGTGAAGCCATACAACGGCTACTGGTATCCGACAATGGGCGGACTGCCGAAGCTCTGGGCTGTCTATGACATCGTTGACCGCAACGGCTACCCGATGTCAGAGACCTCTATCGAAGAGTACTACTACACTGATAACGGCCAGAAAGTCACCGGCAAGGCGAAGAACTACCTCACCGACGAGGAGGCTGCGCAATACACCGTTTCCAACGCGATGGCAGGCGACGGCTCGAACGGCACCGCCGGGGCATGGAACCCGCTCGAAGTGGTAGAGAAGACCGACGTGCCGCAGCTCTCGCTCACCGACAGTGACGTCACATGGCAGGGCGACGACTACGCCATCTGCTACGTCGTGACTGTCAACGGCAAACCGGCAGCCTTCACCACCGGCAACACCTTCCGCGCACAGCAGGGCGACATCGTCAGCGTGCAGTCTGTCAATGCGCACGGCGCACTATCGCCACTGTCCGCCCCGTTGACCGTGACAACAGGCATAGACACTGTCACTGGCGAAGCCACGGGAGACGCTCCGCTCTACAACACGCTTGGCCAGAGGGTGCAGACAGTACGACGCGGCATCCTTATCCGCAACGGGAAAAAGATTTTGGTGAGATAAAACAACGGATTACATATTTAACCTGAATAGGGCGTGTCAGTTTCATTTGACACGCCCTATTTCATGCAGGAAGACAAAGACAAAAGAAAAAGAAAAGGCAAAGCCAATGGCAAAGGCAGGAACAAGATAAAAGCCGGAAAATGACACGGGCTGGTTTCCTTTGACGGAAGCCAGCCCGCGTTGTGTTACAGGGGTGAAGAAAGGGTGTAAGCTGATGGTGAAAGAGGAATCAGCAGGTGTGGCGCAACGCCTCGTAAATGCAGCTGACGATGCCCATGAGGAGGATGCCGGCTGTGCAGATGGTGAGGGTGAGGCGCGTGTTGCAGTCTGTGCGGAATGTCGGGAGCGGCGTCTCGCTGCGGTTGATGTACATCGCCTTGACAATGAGGAGGTAGTAGTAGAGAGACACTACGGTGTTGACGAGCGCGATGAACATCACGATGTATGGAACCCAATTGCCGTTCTGTCCGTCAACAGCCGCAAGGAAGACGAAGAACTTCGAGAACATGCCGGCGAACGGAGGTATGCCGCCGAGCGAGAAGAGGGCAAGTGTCATGAGGAAGGCGAGCTTCGGGTTTGTGGTGTAAAGCGCGTCGTACGCACGCATGTCAGTCCGCCCGCCGTTGTTCTCTTCCACGGTGGCGATGATGGCGAATACGCTCATGTTTGCCACGATATACACGAGGACGTAGAACATGAGTGACGAGAGCGACGCTCCGTAGTTCGCGCCTATGACAGCAAGCATGATATATCCTGCCTGCGAGATTGACGAGAACGCCATGAATCGCTTCAGCTCGCTCTGACGTATCGCCATGAGGTTTGCGATGGTGATTGAGAGGACGATGAGTATGTTCATCATCTGCTGCCACTGCTGCGCGAGCGGCGCGAAGACTTTCATGAGCAGCACGGCGAGCGTGAATGCCGCAGCGCCTTTGGAGATGACGCTAAGATAGCCGGTGACTGTTGTCGGCGCTCCCTGGTATGTATCTGCCGTCCAGAAATGGAACGGTACGAGGGAGAGTTTGAATCCGAGTCCGGCGATGAAGAACACCATGCCGGCGATTGTCATGGCGTCAGCCGAGAGACGCGGTGTCACGTCATCGAAATACAGTGTGCCTGTCGCGGCGTAGAGGAGGCTGATGCCATAGAGCATCACACCAGAAGAGAAGGTCGCCGTGAGTATGAACTTCGCTGCCGCCTCGGCTGTCTCGCGGCGCCGTTTGTCAAGTGCAACCATGCAGGCGAGCGGCACGCTGGCAGTCTCAAGTCCGAGGAAGAACATGAGGAAGCTGCCTGCGCTCATCATGACGAACATTCCGAGGAGCGTGGAGAGCGTGAGCATGTAGAACTCACCCTCAACCTCAGCAGTCACTTTGTCTGACAGCCATCGTCTGCTTTGCAGCACGACGATGAATGTGCCTGCCGCGAGGATGGCTTTCATCATTGCGTTGGCGGGAGTTGCGACATAGCTGCCTCCGAATAGTGTGGCGGTTGTGTCGCCGTTGAGCAGGGTGACGGCAGCAAGTGCGACGAGCATGATGCTCACCAGCGGATTGAGCCACTGCCTGTTCTGCTTGCCATGACTTGCGAAATCGGCGACAAAGGTGATTATGAGTATGGCGACGAGCAATGCCTCGGGCACCATATCGAAGAATTGTATGTAGTTCATTTTGGTTTATGAAGGGTTGTTTTCTGTGAAGCCTATGGTATGACGCTGAGGATATTGCCTACCGCGCCGTTGATGACATTGCTTGCCCAGAGCGGGAAGGAGCCAAGTCCCGCTACGCAGAAGATGAGGCAGCAGACGCAGAAGCGTTCGTCCCAGGTGGCGTCGGTGAGCTCTTCGTAGTGCGGGTTGGTGACTTTCTCGAAGAGGATGAAGCCAACGGTGCGGAGGATATAGACCGCTGTGACTACGATTGATGTACATGCGATGATGGTGCAGCAACGGTGGAAGGTGTCACTGTTCTCGAACGAGCCTACGAAGATTGTCATCTCGGCGATGAAACCGGAGAAGCCCGGCAAGCCGAGGTTTGCAAGACCGGCGATGACGTAGCCTACGGAGAGGAATGGCATAATCTTCATCAGTCCGCCGAGTTCGCGTATGTCACGGGTATGAGTACGTCCGTAGATCATGCCGATAAGCGCGAAGAAGAGGGCTGTCATCAATCCGTGAGAGAGCATCTGGAGGATGGCTCCCGTGCAAGCTGTCTTTGTCATCATCAGCAACGCGAAAAGCACGAGGCCGCAGTGTGAGACAGAAGAATATGCGTTGATGAACTTTAGGTCGGTCTGAACGCAGGCAGAGAAGGCTCCATAGACGACAGAGATGGTGGTGAGGATAAGGAATATCCATGCGAGGTCGTTTGCCGCCTGTGGCAGGAGGAACATCGCGATGCGGAAACAGCCGTAGCCGCCGAGCTTCATCAGCACTCCGGCATGGAGCATCGACACTGATGTCGGGGCGCAGCCGTGACCGATTGGAGACCATGTATGGAACGGGAACAACGCTCCGAGCACGCCAAAGCCGATGAAGACGAAGGGGAAGAGAATGTTCTGAACGTCTGCCGGGATTTGGTTATTATGTGCAATCTCAAGTATGTTCATCGTTGTGGCACCGTTGAAGAAGTAGATGCCGACAAGTCCGAGGATGATGAGTGCCGAGCCTCCCATAAGCATGAGCGTGAGCTTCATGGCAGCATACTCTTTCTTGCCAGAGCCCCAATATCCGATGAGCAGATACATCGGGATGAGCGCAACCTCATAGAACATGAACATGGCAAAGAGGTCGATGCAGATGAAGAAGCCGAACACGCCGGTGGAGAGGAGCGTGAACCAGAGGAAGAACTCTTTTGTCAGCGGCTGAAGTTTCCATGACGCGAATGTGCCGGTGAAGACTATGATGCTCGAGAGCAGCAGCATGACGACGGAAATGCCGTCAACGCCTACCGCATAGCAGATATTGAGCGACGGGAACCATGCTACGGATGACTGCAGCAGCATCTCTTCCGAATTGCCGTGCGCCCTTTCGCCGATGAAGTATAGAGTGAGCCATACAGAGAGCGCCAGCAATGCCGTGGCTCCTGTCACCATCACACCGCGCACCTGCTTGATGTCGCGCGCCGCCCATAGGCCGAGCAGCATCAGGACGGGGATTATTACGAATAATGTGAGTATATTCATTTTGATGTGTATGTTAAGGTGGTCAACTTGTCAACTCGTCAACTTGTAAACTAAGAGAAACAACTTGTAAGCTAAGAGAAACAACTCGTCAACTTGTCAACTTGTCAACTCGTCAACTAAGAGAAACAACTTGTCAACTAAAAACTATATTGCTAATAATATGAGTGTGATGGCCACGGCTCCTGTGATGAACCATACGGCATAGTGACGCACGTCGCCCGACTGCCAAGAGCGTATGCTCTCGCCGCCTTCGTTTGCGCTCCATGCAGTGAAGTCGATTAAGCCGTTGATGATTTTCTCGTCTATCCATGCCACCGGGCGTGACACGAAGCGGAACAGCACTTTATGTGTGACGAACATATATACCTCGTCCATATAGAAGCGCTTGTATGCCCAGCGGTGCAAACGCGGCGCGATGGCGTACATCTTGTCTGCCACAGGCTGTGTCTCGCCTTTGAAGATGTATGTCGCGAGGCATATCGCTGCGATGGCGATGATAGTGGATGTGGCAGCCACCTGCGGATCGAAGTGTACGGTGTATGCCGTGCCTGCCGCGCTGACGATGCTGCCGAAGCTTGCCCATTCCCAGTTGAGGAAGCCTCCGAGTGTCGTGATGATACCGACACCTACTGTCACTACGCTGAGGAAGATGAGCGGGAAGGTCATCGTGAGTGGTGCCTCATGCGGTGTGTGGTGTGCATGCAGCTCTTTGTTTTCTGTGCCCCAGAAGATGCCGTAGTAGAGGCGGAACATATAGAATGCCGTCATCGCCGCCACTCCGGTCATCCACCAGCCGCACAGAGGAGAATATTCGAAGCAGGCGGTGATTATCTCGTCTTTCGAGCTGAAGCCCGAGAAGAACGGTATGCCTGCTATGGCGAGGCATGAGATGAGGAATGTGGCGTGTGTGACAGGCATGTATTTCTTCAGTCCGCCCATCGCAGACATCTCGTTAGAGTGTACGGCATGGATGATGCATCCTGCCCCGAGGAAGAGGCAAGCCTTGAACATGGCGTGTGTGAAGAGGTGGAAGAGCGATGCCATATAGCCGAGCTGGGCGTGGTTGTCGAGCACTGCGCCCTCGTGAGAAGGCAGGCATACGCCGAGAGCAACCATCATGAACGCTATCTGCGAGATTGTAGAGAATGCGAGGACGCGCTTGATGTCGCTCTGCGCACATGCTATAGCTGCGGCATAGAATGCTGTGAACGCTCCGATGACGACGATGATGTCCATTGCCTGCGACGCGAACTCAATCCATACGGGGAAGAGGCGCGCTATCTGTATTACGCCCGCAACGACCATCGTTGCTGCGTGGATGAGGGCAGAGACTGGCGTCGGGCCTTCCATAGCGTCAGGCAGCCAGATGTGGAGGGGGAACATTGCTGACTTGCCGGCACCGCCGATGAACATCAGCACGAGCGCTGTAGGCAGTATGCAGCCGCCGGCTGCCACGGCGCGCGCCGCGTCGCAGGTGGTGAACTGTGCCATGCCGTCGGCTACCTGAACCTCTGTGCCGGTGAACGAGAAGTTGAACGAGCCGGTGTAGTAGCCGAAGATGAGAATGCCGACGAGGAAGAACATATCGGCGAAACGTGTGACGATGAACGCTTTCTTCGATGCGTGTACGGCAGCGTGCAGCGTGTAGTAGAATCCGATGAGGAGATATGAGCTGACACCTACGAGCTCCCAGAACATATACATCTGGAAGATGTTTGTCGCGAGGACAAGTCCGAGCATCGACATGGTGAAGAGCGAGAGGAAGGCGTAGTATCGCTGGAAGCCCTTCTCTCCGTGCATATATCCGAAAGAATAGATATGCACCATGAGCGACACTGTCGAGATGACGATGAGCATCATCACCGAGATGGGGTCGAGCAGTATGCCGAGGTCGAAATGGAGGTTGCCGAGCGGCAGCCAGGTGTAGTTGTATGGCACCAGTGTCGCCCATGTGCCGTCAGCGAGACGGTCCATGGTGAAATATCTGAACGCCGTGAGATAGCTCAGCGCCGTCACCACTCCGATGGAGAGCGTGCCGATTAGTCCCGCCGCCTTATGCGACCAGGCGTAACGGTTGCCTGCAAAGTCCGGCAGACCTATCACTAAGAAGGAGAGCAGAGGCAGCAGCAGGATGCCTATTGTATAACTGAAATCCATTGTTCGTTAGGGTGGAAAAAGGTTATGGGATTATTTCTTCATATTGCTGATAGAATCAACCGTGTCTGAAGCGAAATGGTGATAGACGTTGATGATGATTGCAATCGCCACGGCACTCTCCGCCGCGCTGACGCCGATGGAGAAGAGGGTGAAGAAGAATCCCTCCATTCCTTCGGGATAGAGCAGGCGGTTGAAGGCGGCGAAATTGAGATCGACGGCGTTCAGCACCAACTCGATGGAGACGAGCATCGCTATGAGGTTGCGACGTGTGACGAATCCGAAAACGCCGATGAAGAACAGCACGGCGCTGAGTATGAAATAATATTCTACTGGTATCATGACTGTTTGTCCTCCTCTTTATTACGTGCGACAACCAATCCTCCTATGATACAAGCAAGGAGGAAGAGCGAGATGAACTCGAACGGCAGAACGTACTGGTATTTTTCTGAGCCTACGAGGGCTGTTCCGATGACATCCATCGTGACCTCTTTGTCTTCCACGGCGCAGAAGCGGCTGAGCATGTCGTGCTTCATCTGCACGGCGATGACGGTTGCGGCTCCGACGACAGAGACGGCGAGGGCGAGGAGGCAGCGGCGCAGGTCGAGCTTCTCTTTCATGCCTTGCAGCTTACGGCGCGAGACGAGCTGTATGGCGAAGATGTAGATCATCGTCATGCCGCCGGCGTAGATGCTGAGCTGCGCCGCTCCGAGGAACGTGTAGTCAAGCAGGAAATAGATGCCGGCGATGGCGAAGAGAACGAAGAGGAGTGCGGTGACGGCACGCATGATGCGTGTTGTGAACACCGAAGCCAATGCCGCGATGATGATGACAGCGGCAAGGATTGCGAAAACTATTGTATTTCCCATATTGTCATTCCTCCTTCTTTTGCGTTTGGGTGTTTGCGGATGTCGCCGGCTTTGCTTTTGGCGCAGCCTCTGCTGCCGCTGCCGCCTTGGCTGCTGCGGCTTTCGCGTTCTCCGCATACTGTGCCATCTCCGCCTCTGTCGGCGGTATGTTGAGGTGCTGCTTCAGCACGCTGCGTGTGAAGACGGCGTTCTCAAAGTCTTTGACAAACTTGATGGCGTCGTGCGGGCAGGCGTTGACGCATAGCTGGCAGAACATGCAATCGCCGAGGTCATACTGATAGTCGGTGAGCAGTTTCTTCTTCTTGCCGTCGGCGGTTGTCACCGTCTGCGACACGATTTTGATAGTGCCGTTGGGGCATGCCTTCTCGCAGAGCGTGCAGGCGATGCACTTGTTCTTGCCGTCGGCGTCGTGTGGCATGACGAGTGTGCCGCGGTGGCGTTCGGCTATATGTTGCGTCTTGCGGTTCTCCGGATACTGCTCCGTGATTTTCGGCGTGACATATTCACCCATGGTGATGTCCATGCCGGTGAGCAGTGTCTTGACCCCGTCAAGTGCTTTTCCGAAATATGATTTGTTATTTGCCATTGTTATATATGGTTCTGAGAATTGTGTAGATGATAATCAGCTTTCTTCACGGTGTCATTTGTCTGTTTTCGTTGCGACGTCAGCACCGACGAGCCGCTGTGCTTTAGCAAAGGCGGCACGGAATCTCATGGCGCGGACAGCAATCACCGCGATGACAGCCACTACGACGGCAGCCACGCAGATGCTTATGCCGATGATGCCGGTGATGCCGAATGCCACGCATACTGTCATCAGTATGAGGTTGAACAGTGCCAATGGCATGAGGTATTTCCATTCGAGCGCGAGAATCTGGTCGATACGCAGGCGCGGGAAGGTCCATTTTATCCACATGAGGAGCCATACCATGGCGAATGCCTTTCCGAGGAACCACACGATGCCGGGGATATAGTCCATGACAGCGTCGAAGCTCTCCACGCCGATGTGTATCGGGCACCAGCCTCCGAGGAAGACGAGTGTTGTGACGCCGGCGACGATGAAGAGGTTGAGGAATTCAGCGAGATAGTAGAATCCGAAGCCCATGCCGGAGTATTCGGTGTGGTAGCCTGCCGTCAGCTCCGATTCAGCCTCGGCGAGGTCGAACGGACCGCGGTTAGCCTCAGCGTTGCCTGCTATGAGGAAGATGAAGAATGCGATGAGGGCCGGGAGGTGTCCCTGAAAGATGAGCCAGCCGAAGGGTCCGCTCTGCGCCTCTACGATGCCGCTCACCTGCATGGTGCCGGTGAGGATGCACGCCGTGATGAGACACAGTCCGAGCGACATCTCGTAAGATATCATCTGCACTGCGCCGCGCATGGCGGAGACGAGGCCGTATTTGTTGTTAGACGACCATCCGGCGAGAAAGACGCCGATGACGCCGATGGCGGAGACGGCGGTGTAGAGGAAGATGCCGACATTGAAGTCGAGGATGACAGCGCCCTTGTTCCATGGCAGGAAGGCGAAGGCACCGACAGAGCCTGTGATGACGAGTACAGGGGCGATGGCGTAGAGCAGTTTGTCGGCGCGGTCAACGAAGAATATCTCTTTGATGAGCATCTTCAGCACGTCGGCGAAGACCTGCAGCAGTCCCCACGGGCCTACACGCATCGGGCCGAGGCGGCACTGGAAGTATGCGCACACCTTGCGCTCCATGAAGATGAGTGCGATGGCGAGCAGCGCATATCCCACGATGATGAGCAGCCCGACGATGACACACTCTATGAGCGTGACGAGCCATGCCGGACAGCCTGCCGTCACCGACAGCAGGTCGTGGAACCATGATGTTACTATAGAAAAGTCAAACATGATGTCTTGATGTTACGTTGTTGCGTTGGGTTGAAGCTTGCGGCGGGCTTTTCGGCCCGCGTCAGCGTATATATATAATAAGGTGTAGCGGCTGTTCTCACCCCGCGTGCATCAGCGGTCGATGTCGGGGATGATATAGTCGAGGCCGGCGCCGACGGCGATGAGGTCGGCAATCTTTGTGCCGCGCAGCATCTCGTCGAGCGCGCCGACGAGGGTGAGCGCCATCGGGCGGAGCTTCATGCGGTATGGCATCTTGTCGCCTCTGGAATCGAGATAGACGCCAAACTCGCCGCTCGTGCCCTCGACAGCGAAATACCACTGTCCCTCGGGACATTTGATGACGGGTTTCTGCTTGATGTAGTAGTCGCCCTCCGGGATGTTGTCGATCAGCTGTTCGATGATGCGTATCGACTGCTCTATCTCTTTCACGCGGAGATAGTATCTGTCTTGCGAATCGCCGTTGTCGAGCACCACCTGCTGCCAGTCAACCTTGTCATACACGCCGTAAGGATAGTTCTTGCGTATGTCGTTAGCCCATGCCGACGCGCGGCCGTTAGAGCCGGAGACGCCGAAGTCGATGGCTTTCTCTTTCGTCAGCGTGCCGACGCCTTCAAGACGCTGGTGCGTGATGACATTGTCGCCGAAGACGTTGACATACTCTTCGAGTTTCGGCTTCAGATATTCGCAGAGCTTCTTCACGTTCTCCTGGAAGTGCTCGTCGATGTCAGCCTGCAGGCCGCCGATGCGGTAGTAGTTCTGAATCAGGCGTCCGCCCGTCGTCTCCTCCATGACATTCAGCACATACTCGCGGTCGCGCATGCAGAAGAGGAATGCGGTGAGCGCGCCGAGGTCCTGGGCGTAGCAGCCGAGATAGAGCAGGTGCCCGTCGATGCGCTGCAGCTCGTCCATGATGGTGCGGATTGTCTTGATGCGGTCGTTCAGCTCTACGCCGAGCGCCTCTTCTATGACGCCGCAGATGGCGTGGCGGTTGATCATCGCCGAGAGATAGTTCAGGCGGTCGGTCATGGCGAGCGTCTGAGGGTAGGTCATGCTCTCGAACATCTTCTCTATGCCGCGGTGGATATATCCGAGATGCGGATAGACTTTCTTCACCGTCTCGCCGTCGAGGATGGTCTGCAGGCGCAGCACGCCGTGGGTTGAAGGGTGCTGCGGACCGATGTTCATCACAAAGTCGTCGTCGCCGAACAGCGGCGCGGTTGTCTCCGCCACCTTGCCTTCGGCATCGAGCGTGTAGCGCGTCGTCATGCCGCTCTCCACGTCGTCTTCGAGGCTGTAGCCTTCTTCCGGCTCATAGTCCTTGCGGAAGGGGTGCCCCTTGAAATCGTTGCGCAAGAAGAGGCGGCGCATATCGGGATGGCCGATGAATTTTATGCCGTAGAAGTCATAGACCTCACGCTCGAGGAGGTCGGCGCACGCCCACAGCGGCGTGACAGAGTGTATCACCTCGTGGCCGTCGATGACAGCCGCCATCGTCTTCACCGAGATGCGCTCGTGCGTCGCCGTGTTCTCAAGGATGTAGATACACCCGCGGCCCTCGTCGCCGAAGTCCTCGCCGATGATGGTCACGAGATAGTCGAAATGTTTCGCGTGGCGCAGCTCCGCCATCTCTTTGGCGAAGGCGCTGAAAGCATATTCTGTTGGGTTAAGTCTCATTTCGCGTCTCCTCCTCTTTATTTAAATGAATCTTCAATGCCCTTCCGTATTGCGGCGGCACACTCTGACATCCAGCCTCTCACTTCGCCGGCGATGCGCTTCGGCAGGTCGCGAGTGACAAGCGGCTGCGGATTCTTCTCCTTGCGGTTCACGCCGCCGAAGAATTTCTCCACCTTCACCTTACGCTGCAGCTGCATCATGCCGTAGAGGATAGCCTCCGGACGCGGCGGGCAGCCCGGGATATACACATCGACCGGCATGAACTCGTCGATGCCGCGCACCACATGGTAGCTCTGCTTGAACGGGCCGCCCGAGATGGCGCAGCCGCCTACGGCAACGACATACTTCGGCTCTGCCATCTCGTCGTAGAGACGTTTCAGCACAGGAGCCATCTTGTGGGTTATCGTGCCGGCGCACATGATGAGGTCGGCCTGGCGCGGAGAGTTGCGCGTCACTTCAAAGCCGAAGCGGGCGAAGTCGTAGCGCGCGCAGCCGCAAGCCATGAACTCGATGCCGCAGCACGAAGTGGCGAAGGTGAGCGACCACAGAGAGTTGCTGCGGCCCCAGTTGATCAGAGCGTCAAGATTGCCCAGCACAACATTCACGCCGCCTTCGTTCAGCTCGTCGATGATAGCCTCAAGGCTCGCGTTGTCCTTCCATTCATCATACGGGATGGACTTTATGACCGGTTTCCTTATTTCCATTCCAGCGCTCCTTTCCGCCATGCGTAAGCAAGGCCAAATACAAGTACAAGCATGAAGAAGCCGATGCTGCACAATGCCATTGTGCCAAAGTTCTTCACTACGACAGCCCAAGGATACAGAAACACTGTCTCCACGTCGAACATGAGGAAGAGAATGGCGAAAAGATAGTATCCCACATGCATCGGAAGCCATGAGCTGCCGTGCGTCGGGATGCCGCATTCAAAAGGTTCGCCTTTCACTCTGTTGTATGTCCGGGGGCCAAGCAGTTTCGCCGTGACGTATGCCGCCACGACCAAAAAGACAGCCGTTAAGATAACGGTGATAAACAAAGTAAAATACATAAAAAGTTATGCGATTAATTGATTTTAGCCAAAATGCGGTGCAAAGTTACAAAAAATTAATGACACGGACGAACATTTGTCATGACAAAAATCACAAAACAGCGATTTTTTGTAATGTCAGAACGCAAGTCACCCTTTCCTTCCCTCTCATCGCCTGACATTTTGATACTTGGGAGGCACAATAACGGCAGCGACGGCGAGCCCCAGAAGACATGCGCCAGAGTGTCTGACCCGGGAAGCTGGAAGTCGCCCCCTGGAGGTTGGTTCTGTAAATTAGCTTTGTCAGATTTTGAGATTATTTTCGAGTTC
>CALZMB010000018.1 GCA_945788485.1 uncultured bacterium
CGCTGCCTCTGTTGTCAATGGCTGAAACGGTGTGATCCTTTCAGCTGGAAGCCGCATGAAGATGGCTGAACTCTGCGCACAGGAGATATACGACATACGCGAAAGCCGCTCTGAACTGACCAAGGGACAGGCTGACTATATGCCGAAAGACGGAGAACAGCTGCGCATCATGTTGCAGAATCTTGAAAATCAAGAGACTGCAATACGACAACTCTTTGAAGGCGTGACAGTATGCGACACTGCACAGACCGTCATTACATTCATACCAGAACGTGACATGACGAAAGTGCCGTTGTTCCGTTTCTCAAGACATTTCGGCATAGTTGACAACAACGACCTCTCGGGCGAGCCATACTACATGGTTGTCGAAGACATGAAAAGCTGCCCGCCGCATATCAACGAACAAGGGAAGAAAGCCCCAAAAGACGAAACGGGCATCTGGATTGCCCTGCCTGGCAAGATACGCCTCTCTGTCTCTGACGGCATTGTTTCTCTCAACACCATAGAACTCAGCGCATCTCAGTTCGGAGAAGTTGAGAACCTCAACGACCCGCTCTTCTCAAAGAAAGTCATGACACGGCTTGTGCTCAACCCGTACAACGGCGGCATCGAGGATATAGAGAGCGCACCGATAAAGAACTGAGGCAACATATCTGTATCGGCAAGAATATAGGTGGGTTCTATAAATTCGCTTTGTCAGATTTTGGAGTTATTTTCGAGGTCAACCTTTGAAGCAGCGAGAGCAGAATCCGGACTTGTTTGGATTATGCCGAGTCGCGCCAAAGGAAGACGATGTCAACTTGCGATTTGAGCCGAAAAGAATCCAAAAGATGGCAAAACGTCACCCACAATTAACAATGCTTTTGACGGTGGGAATTTATAGAACCCACCTATAATTTTCGCAAAAAAACAGTTACAGCGACTGGCCACTTGAACATGAAGTGACAGTCGCTGTAACTGTTTTTGCAAGCATTGCACTGTACCGTTATATAGACTGAATAACCGGAAAGCAATGCGATGCCTGTCACATCTTCAATACGACACCAGAGTATGGAGGAACGACAATGTGCGCGGGCTCATCAGCCGACAACATGATGTCAACATCCTTTCCCGTCATCAGGTTGGTCGCGACTCTCATGCCTTGTTGTATGTCGAGATAGTCAAAAGCATGCTGAGGGATGTTCACCAACGATTCCAATGACTTATCGTCAAAGTTCACCACGACGAGAATAATGTCATCGCCCTTCTTGCGCAAGAAGGCATAGAGACGGTCGGCATGGAACGTCTCAGACCATGGATTGGCATACATGAGGTCGAACGAAAGGCCTTCGGCAATGGCAGGTTCAGACTTAGCGATGTTCAGGACGGTGGAATAGAGAGCCTCGATGCGTTTCTCGGCTGCAGAAAGTTGTCTTCTGGCATAATAGCCTTTTCGCAGGCTGTCAACACACCAATAGTCAAATATCGTGGTGCGGCCGTCACATCCGGAGAATCCCTCGCTCTCCATACCCTCCTCGCCGAACTCTTGTCCGGCATACAGCATGAAGGGGTTTTGCCATAACAACGCCGAAACCATCAACGCGGGGATGCCCTTTTCGGCTGAGCCGGCAAAGAAAGTGCTCGCGATGCGCTGTTCATCATGGTTCTCAAGGAAATAGAGCATGTGCTCGCGGATATCGTCAACCGACTGCCACTGGTTTGTGATGCCCTGTGCACTGCCGTAGCCGCACATGACATTGCGCAACGTATCGTACATGCCGACCTTGTCATAAAGATAGTCAAAACCTGAGTTGATATAAGTGCGGTACAGACCAGGATTATATACTTCGCCAATAAAGCGGATATGCGGGAAACGGGATTTCACCTTGCGCGTGGCGAAAGCCCAGAAAGCAGCAGGGACCATCTCTGCCATGTCGCATCTGAATGCATCTATCCCCTTTCCTGCCCAAAACAGAAGGATATCAACCATCTTACGCCATGTGTTGACAACAGGCAGGCCGTCACCATTGAAGAAATGCTCTGAACGGCCTCCGGCATCACAATAGTCTATGCCGTAGTTGAGTTTCACTGTTTCATACCAGTCGTTTCTGCCCGGACGAGACGAGAAGACGTCATTGCCCGTTGCCTTTGCAGGGTGTTCGGTGTATGCCGGTACGGCGTTGCCGTCAGAATCATGAGCGACATCAAACTGGGGCTCGAAAGGCTGCCCCCAGCAATAATAGAAATTGTTGGACGTGGAGAAATGATAATCGACGTTGTCTCCTTCGCCAAGACCTTCAACGCCTTCGGGCGCAGCGATGGAGTTATACTCTCGCGCTACATGGTTGGGCACAAAGTCAATGATGACCTTCATGCCCGCCTTGTGTGTGCGCTCTACAAGACTCTCAAACTCTTCCATCCTGTTTGCGACATCAACAGCCATGTCTGGGTCAACATCGTAATAATCAACAATGGCATAAGGCGAGCCTGCCTTGCCCTTTATGACTGACGGGTGGTTGACCGGGATGCCGTGAGCCGAATAGTCGGTGGCGGTGCCATGACGTATAACTCCGGTGTACCAGACGTGCGAACAGCCTAATTTCTTGATACGGCGAAGTGTGGCGTTGTCTATATCATCAAACTTTCCTACTCCGTTTTCTTGTATAGAACCATTATGTTTCCGCGTTGTGTTCTTGTTTCCGAACAGACGGGTGAACATCTGGTAAATAATGATCTTTTCCATCTGAATTGTGTTTTTTATTTAGCATCTCAGCCAAGACGGTGTATTCGTCACAAGGCATATTATACGGAGAAAGCAAAAAGCCACTCACACAACCAACGTTGAAGGAGAATGGCGGTGTGGGTGACTTCTCGTTTCCGATACATCATCAAAGAGTTATAGAATTATCTGCTTTCTCGGTGCATCGGGTGTATAGATTTGAATAATGACGGGTATGTTCTGCCTTAAGCCAGTCCGTGAACGCTCACCTCGCGGCTAATCTTTGCAATCATTCCCTGAAGAGCCTTGCCCGGACCACACTCTGTAAAGTCTGTGGCACCGTCAGCTATCATCTGCTGAACCTCGTATGTCCAACGTACAGGAGCAGTGAGCTGGGCAATGAGGTTTTGCTTGATTTCTGCTGCGTCAGTGTGTGCCTTGGCATCAACATTCTGATAGACTGGCAGCTTCGGAGTGTGTATCTCTGTTGCCTCGATTGCAGCCTGAAGTTCTTCTTTTGCCGGCTGCATGAGCGGTGAGTGGAACGCGCCGCCTACAGGGAGAGGAAGGGCGCGCTTCGCGCCGGCAGCCTTCAGCTGCTCACAAGCCTCTGCAATAGCGTCTTTGTTGCCAGAGATGACAAGCTGACCCGGGTTGTTGTAGTTTGCAGGTACAACAATGTTCCCTTCTTTCGATATGCCGGCACAGATCTCCTCAATCTTCTCGTCTGGCAGCCCGATGATGGCAGCCATAGTAGAAGGCGCTGCCTCGCATGCCTTCTGCATTGCCATGGCACGCTTTGAGACAAGACGCAGACCGTCTTCAAATGAGAGTGCTCCGGCTGCCACAAGAGCAGAGAACTCGCCGAGCGAGTGTCCGGCAACCATCTCGGCATCAAAGGCGTCGCCGAGACAGATAGCAGAAATAACAGAATGGAGGAAGACAGCCGGCTGTGTCACCTTTGTCTGCTTCAACTCTTCTGCTGTGCCTTCAAACATTATCTTTGTGATTTCAAATCCAAGAATCTCGTTCGCTTTGTCAAAGAGCTCCTTCGCTTTGGGATTTGACTCATACAAATCCTTTCCCATACCGGAGAACTGGGCTCCCTGACCCGGAAAAACAAATGCTTTCATAAACTTATAGAATTATTATTGACTATGAATGGAAACTAATGAAAGTGTAGCTTATGTCATGCGACGTCCTGAAAACATGAAAGTCCCAATGCAGATGATATCACACCTGCCTTGGGACTTTATCTTTCAGCGATGACATACAGGAAATATTGTCCTGCGGAAGATATAGATTCTGTTCGTCATGCTTGTCATGATTCTGTTTTCAGATGCCGACGTGTTTACTCTGCAACTGGAGCCTCAGCCTCTACAACAGGTGCCTCCTCAACAGGAGCTGCTTCAACAGTTTCTTCAACAGCTGCAGGTTGAGCGTTTTCTGCTGTGACGATGACAGGCAATTCAACCTTCACCTCTTTGTGGAACACCACTGTAGCAACATACTCGCCAACAGTCTTGATGTCCTTCATGATGATGCGCTTGCGGTCGATAGTGATACCCTTATTTGCAAGTTCTGCAGCCACCTGAGCGGCATTGACAGAGCCGTAGAGCACACCAGTAGCGCTGACTTTGCTTACGATGTTCACCGTAACGCCGTTGAGAGCCTCAGCCTCTTTCTGTGCAGCCGCAAGGATGGCAGCGATTTTGTGTGCCTGCTGCTTGAGGTTCTCTGCAAGAATCTTCTTAGCAGATTCAGAAGCGATGACTGCTTTTCCCTGTGGGATGAGATAGTTGCGTCCGTAACCAGACTTCACTTCTACGATATCGTTCTTGTATCCAAGACCGATGATATCTTCTTTGAGAATAATTTGCATTGTTGTTGTCCTCCTTTTTTTACTTCATCATGTCAGTTACGTAAGGAAGAAGAGCTATCTGGCGAGCACGCTTAACGGCTGTAGCAACTCTGCGCTGATACTTCAGTGATGTACCAGTTATACGACGTGGCAAAATCTTGCCCTGCTCATTCAAGAACTTCTTCAAGAACTCAGGATCTTTGTAGTCGATATACTTAATACCGCTCTTCTTGAAACGGCAATACTTCTTTTTCTTAACGTCGATTGTCGGCGCGGTAAGATATCTGATTTCTGACTGCTCTGCCATAATTATGCCTCCTTCTTTGAAAGTTTGTTACGACGCTTCTCTGCATACTGCACAGCATATTTGTCAAGCTTCACAGTCATAAAGCGTATTACTTTCTCGTCGCGGCGATAGCCGGTCTCGAGAGTGTTGATCACTTGTGGCTCTGCCTTGAACTCTACAAGGTTGTAGAATCCGTTTGACTTCTTGTCGATAGCGTAAGCCATCTTCTTCAAGCCCCAGTTCTCCTCGTTGATGATCTCTGCACCATTCTTCTTGAGAAGATCTGTGAACTTTGCTACAGTCTCCTTTGCCTGTTCGTCAGACAAAACGGGAGTAAGGATGAAGACTGTCTCGTACTGATTCATCATAATAGATAGAATGTAAATTATATGTTATTTATAAAAATTCCGCTCTGCGTCACAGGAATTAGTGTCCTGACACACAAAGCGGATGCAAAATTACTCATTTTTCTTGATATATTATCATTTTCACTTCGTTAACCTTATCAAGTATTTGATTATTTAAGCTGTATTAACTATTTTTCACCTTCTATTATTCGTTTTTGGGTTATTATTGCGACTATCATGCCCTTTTCTGTAGCCGCCATGCCTCTGCGAGGCTTCACGGAGTTTTTTGCGGTCAAATTCCTCAGCATAGAAGAGACATTTCAACACTACAGACGGCGGCAACACTTTGAGCATACTCTCGTGATACTTCAGCTGCAGTTTCTTCAGTTCAATCTCCGTATTGTCTTTCTGCAGTATTGCCTTACGGCATTCTTCATCCGTCTTTGGCGGTTTGTTCTTGTTTATGCGTGTCTTACGGAAGAGAGCGCGCTCTTTTGCGCGCATCTCGTCAAACAGCGTGAAGAATTTCTGTGCTTCGTCAGCTGAGAGAGAGGCTTTCGCTATGATGTAGTTCCTCATCTCTATGCGATATGCCTCCGGGTCGAACTTACGGTTGCGTTCTGCCCGTGAGACTTGCGGCGCAACGAGTATTATCAATATGAGCAATATTTGTTTCATCTTTAGTATAAATATAGGTGGATTCTACCATAAATCACCATTCCGCGGCCAAACGATTGTGAATACAGGTCGCCTGCCGTCAGAGGATAATCACTCTGTCAGAATGGCGTAGAGGTCTTGATGGTCAAGCATGGCATAGTCTATCACATCTTCCACAGTCGATTCTGACGAAACAAGAGGGTCGGCAGCGGCAACGCCTTGTGTCGCGCCGTCATTTCCCGACAACGAGAATGTGGCGTATGTCACCGCGCTCATCACTATCACAACGGCGACGGCAGCGGCTGTTGTTATCCAGCGGCGTCGCGGCTCACGCTTGATGCTAATTGGCTGGAAAGGCTGCTCTGGCAACCTCGACATGATATCTGTCGTGAGATTGTCGAAATATCCTTCCGGCACATTGAAAGGTTCGTGTATGTTGTTCATCCTCATTTTACGATTCTGTTTGTCATTTTGTTTGTCCTGCTGACGAGGTTTGAAATTCGTCGCAGCTTTTTTTGATACTGCTTCTAAATGTATGATGCAAAAGAACATGAAAGGTTTAATCCTTGTCATGAAGAAACTGTGAAATTTTTTTCACTGCGATATGATAGCTTGCTTTCAGCGCCCCTTCAGATGTCTGCAGAATCTCGCTTATCTCTGAATATTTCATGTCTTCGTAGTATTTCAGCTGGAAGACAGTGCGTTGCATGTCGGGCAATTCATGCAAAGCTTGTTGCAGCAGAGCCTCCGCCTCGTCGCCGTCAAAGAAGTTGTCTGCGAGAAGCTGCGCCGCCACCGCGTTTGTCTCAGCAGCGTCAGAGGACAGGGAGATGTTCTGTTTGGCTTTCCTCATGAAGTCGAGAGCCTCGTTGATCGCTATGCGGTAGAGCCACGACGAGAGCTTGGACCGCCCTTCGAACGACGAGAGTTTCTGCCATGCTTTCAGGAACACATTCTGCAGGACATCATTCGCGTCATCATGATTCAGTACAATACGACGAATCTGCCGATACAGTGGCGGGCTGTATTGGCTTACAAGCATCTCGAATGCCTTGCGCTGTGTCGATTCGTCAGCAAGCAGACGAAGCATGGTTTTCTCATCTACATGCATAAGACTTTGTATTTGTATTGTATCTCAATTGGCAGATTTCTATTTTATACACTGTTTCTTGTACAGAGGAACCAGAAAAAAATTACACGTTATGGGTAATTGTCGAACAACACTCATAACGTGTATAGATATAGAGGCGGGGTTTGAGGATATCCTCTTGAGTTATCAACCGGGAAAATGCGCGATGCGCTACCGCTTTATTTGATGGATATCTTCCTTACGGTCTTCCCTACTTTCACGATGTAGCATCCTTTCGGCAGGTTCAGGTCATACTTCCTGTCGTGCCCTTCAATCTTGAACGACTGCACGCATACGCCTGCCACATTATAGACATAGAGTGTATGTCCGTTGGCATTTGTCACACGCACCGACGATTCGTTGAGCACATTGATAGCAGGTTGCTGTTCTTGTTCAATAATCAGCACACTTGGCGCAGCATTGACAGGCAACTGTATTGCGACACACGAGAGAAGCAATACAATCGATATGTAACGTAAGAATATTCTCATTGCAACTTAATAATTCAGATTCCTTTGCAAAGATAGTAAATTCTTGCGACACTCACGAATATTATATTGTATCATGAGCACATACTTAACTTAAATTAACAGGTTTCACTATCTTTTGCACCCCACATACCATCCTTTAGAAATATGCGTGCCAAAAAACATAATACCATCAAACTATAAACTACGGCTTTATAATTTGATGGTATATGCAGCAGAACTGAGTGTTGTGGCTATTTGCCGAGTTTCATCTTCCATTCGCCGGCCTCGTTCTTTACAAGGTCGATAGTCTGTTTGCTCTCCTCGCCGTTGCCATAGACAACATTGGCTTCCACTGTTGCCTTGTCGCCAGTTTCGTTAATTTCTTCTGACAATATCTCGTAACTCTTCACTCCGCCTTTAGCTCTCAGTGCAGGCAGCAGTTTTGCATTGAACAAAGCGGTCAATTCCTCCTTGCTCTTAGCCGGGTCCTTGCTTTTAGAAGTGTCAAGGTCAAGCAACTCTAAATACCCCTCTACATCTTCTTTTTGAATACACTTGATAGAAGCCTCTGCCACACCTGCTGGAGTATTCCCGGAACCACAGCTTCCCATCACCATTGCTACAAGTGCAACACACAATGACACAAATAATTTTCTCATAATAATATTATTTTTAGGTTAAAAAATTGAGTTATCATCAAAACTTTATGATGCTCGCTAACAGTGGAGAGGCATAGAGGTCTGAGGGCGTGATGACCTGCATGACAGAAAATCCCGGTACATTATAGTCATGCCGCCTGTTGTCTGCCAAAGACACTCCCGCCTTTCTGTAGGAATTCTCAACCAGCTCGCTGCAGTACAGTCTTGTGGTGTCAGAGCTGTCATAGTCATGGTCGAACAATATCTTCTGTCGGTAGAGTCTTATAGCTTCGAGCGATGCCGCCTTTGCTGCGCTCCTGTCAGCGATACGGGTTATTTCTCCGTTCACGGCATACTCCCGGCTATAGAATGTCTCAAGCCTGTCCATCTTCACCCTGTCCGGGTCTCCTGCATAGTCCGGCTCTGCCGGCACTGCATGTACAACCATTATTACGCCGGCTGAATCGACAGCTATGCCGACATGCGAATATCTTCCGTTATCGACATGCAACACTACATTACTGAGTATTCCCTCGCCTCTGCGAAAAAGTACATCGCCAGGCATCACCTCTACCCCATCCGGGATTATCGTTTCTGCATAACGGGACTTCTTTCTGCAGCAACCGGAAACCGAGAACACGAAAGCCGCAAATAGCAGTACAACGGAGATGTCGATGCCTATTGTGCAGAAGAGTTTTCTCATTGGCAGTGGGTTAGCTGTAATGTTTCTGATTCTTGTATGCAGAGAAGCTCAGTATTCTCTTTGTCCGAATATGCTCGTCCCTACTCTGACCATTGTCGAACGGCAGTCTTGTGCTATGAGATAGTCGTCCGACATTCCCCATGAGCGTTCACAGAAATCGCCGTCGTCGGAGAAGTATTTCTCCTTCACCTCGTCAAAGAAGGCTGCCGCGGTCTGGAACTCCTGCCTTATCACGTTTTCGTCGTCAGTGTTTGAAGCCATCATCATCAGTCCGCAAATCTGCACATGTGGCATATTTCTCCATTCGCCTTCATCAAGCAGTTGGCGGCAGTCGTCGAGTGTCAGTCCGTATTTCGTCGCTTCTGTTGCTATATGCAATTCGAGCAACACCTTTATGACACGGTCGTGACGCGCTGCCTGCTTCTCTATCTCTTTCAGCAGGCGGAGCGAATCGACGGCCTCGACCATAGTGATATACGGCGCGATATACTTTACCTTGTTTGTCTGCAGATGTCCGATGAAATGCCACTCTATATCCTTCGGCAGAGCTTCATGCTTCACCCTTATCTCCTGCTCATGGCTTTCCCCGAAGATGCGTTGTCCTTCGTCATAGCATTGCTGCAGAGCCTCAACAGGGTGATACTTGCTGACGGCGACGAGGCGGCATCCGGGGCGCAGGCTGCTTCTGACGGCATTCAGCCGTTCTTGTATCGTGGATTGTGACATGAAGGTTGGCGGTCTTACTGGTCTTTCTTTGCGGCGTTGTGTTCAAAGACATCCATGATAGAGGTCTCCTGCACTGCAGCGATGGCATAGTCGATCATTGTCGTGCCCATAACCTCCTGGATGTATTCCACTGCCTGCTGAAGGGTGTGAGCCTGAACGAGATAGTTCACGTTTGAGCGTTTCTCTTTCTGCGTCTTCTCGTCGAGGGTGATGAACTGCAGCTTTGTCTTGAAGAAGCGGTCGTCGGTCTCCACATCGCTGAAGAATATCTCGCCGTATGCTGCCTGCGAGATGCCGGTCACTTTGAATTCGCCCATGATATACGATGACATCTCTTCGATGATAGAGTTCTCGGCTTCGGTGAAAGAGAGGGCGTCAACGACATACAGTTCAGTTACCATCTTCTGCTTGCCGTCGTCTGTCATTTTCTCGTATCTGATTTTTGTCTCAAACCAGTTTGCTGTTCTTGATCTCATAGTTTTGTCTTGTTGTTTTATCACAATGCAGTTGCAGGTCCAAAAACCTGCAACATGGTTGTTTCATTCCGTTACGATGTGAGGGAGTGTCCGTTTTCCGGATTTCCCGCTCGTTATGCCTGTTATTTTTCTGCGCCGGCCTTCTCGTCGTTTTTCTTTGCGAGATATTCTGGCAGTGAGAGTCCTGCCTGCTCAAAGAGTTCGTTCAACGGCGGCACGCTCTTCATCAGTCCGCTGACGAAGCCTGCTGTAGAGCCTTTTCCGTCAGCTCCGTTGGCTCCGTTGTCCCATACGGTGACATGGTCGATGTTGATGCCCTTGACAGCCTCTACCTGTGTCTTCACGAGTTCCGGCAGTTTCTCAAGCAAGAGCAGCATATATGCCTTTGTCGGGTCGCCTCCGGCTGCATTGACCATCTTCTCGTATCCGCTTGCCTGCTTGTTGAGCACCTCGAACAGACCGCGTGCCTCAGCCTCCATCTTGGCGTAGAGAGCGTCAGCCTCGCCTTTTGCGTTGACGCGCACTTTCTCTGCTTCCGCCTCTGCCTCGATAATTTTGCGTTTCTTTTCTATCTCCTGCGAGACGAGCACGTTGGCAGCCTGTGTAGCGCGCTCGCGCTCACCGCGTGCCTCTTCAGCCATCTTCTCTGCCGAGTATGCTTCTTCGAGAGCCTTCGCCTGCGCCACCTTCTCTGCTGCGGTCGCTTTTCTCAAGGCTTCAGCCTCAGCCTCACGACGTTCGGCGTCAGAGTTAGCGATAGCCACCTTTGCGGCATTCTCGCCTTTCACAGCCTGTGCGTTGGCTTCTGCCGTGCGGATACGTGTCTCTCTTACGGCGTCGGCTTTACCTATCTCGCCGATTTTCTCCTGTTCCGCGACGCGCACCTTTGCCTCGTTTATGGCTTTTGCGGCTGCTTCTTGTCCGAGAGCCTCGATATATCCCGATTCGTCGTTGATGTCTGTTACGTTGACGTTGATGAGACGCAGACCGATTTTCTTCAGCTCCACTTCGACATTGCTTGAGATAGCCTCAAGGAATTTGTCGCGGTCGGAGTTGAGCTCCTCTATCGACATCGTGGCGATGACGAGACGCAGCTGTCCGAAGAGGATGTCTCGCGCCAGCTCCTGTATCTGCGTCGCGCTCTGTCCGAGCAGGCGCTCTGCAGCCGCTGTCATGCAGTCTGGCTCTGTTGATATGCCGACAGTGAAGCGGCAGGGCACATCGACACGGATATTCTGCCGCGACAGGGCGTTGGTGAGGTTCGCGTCTATGCTGATGGGTGTCAGCGAGAGGTAGGCGTAATCCTGTATGATAGGCCAGACGAATGTGCCGCCGCCGTGTACACACTTTGCAGAGCCACGGTTTCCGGTCGTTCCATACACTACAAGTATCTTGTCTGAAGGACACCTGCGATAACGGTTGATGATAGCAGCCAACATTATGACGGCCACCACGATTCCAACTACTATTAGGTACATAATATTCAATTGATTGGTTTTCCTGTTGTCAATGTATAAGGTGTATTCAGCTCAGTTTCTCCACCTTCAGGTCAACTCCCGTGATGCTGACCACCCTTACCGTAGTGCCGGTCGGTATGGCCTCTCCGTCAGTGACGGCGTTGAGTTCAAGCACACTGCCGTTGACAGAGACCTGCACCTTGCCTTTTCCGGTGCCGGCGGCAGGTATTCTCAGATACACTTGGCACGACATGCCGACACAATCGGTGATTTTGAATGCTCCGTTGCGTTCGAGTTTCTTCAGCTGCTTGCGCATGAAGAGATACATATAAGCGAAAGCTATGCCTACGGCAACGCTGAGGCATACAACGATGGTGATGTCAATGCCATATCCGAGGAAAGTCACTCCTGCCCAGCCAAAGCCTACAAAGAAGTTTATCAGCGAGCGTATGCTGAACAGCGAGAGCGCTCCGCCGTTGTCCATCGTATCGACATGCATGTCCGACACGTCAAAGTCGGTATCCGCATCCATGCCCACAAGCGTCAGCAGTGCCTGCACGAGGAAGATGGCTGATGCTGCAAGAGCTACTGTCCAAAAGAATCGCTCTGCACCGGCAAGTCCGGAATACCATAGTTCGAGGGTTTCCATAGATGTTTTTTCTTTGTGATAAGTTTTTGCCCTACAAATATACTCACTTATTACTGAACAGAGATAAACATCTCACCACTTTTAACCTATTTTATGATTACATCTCTGATGTATGACGATGTGCCGGCATACGGCGATGCGCGTCACGACAGCAACTGGTTGACGAACACAGCGAGTATGCCTAACGGGCAGATGAACCTCACGCAGAAGAGGAACAGCCCGAAGAGGCTGCCTTTCAGCGTGCCCCAGTTGGTGAACTCGTCGCGAACTACGGATTTCGGGACATACCAGCCTATGAAGAGTGAAGCGAAAAAGCCTACTATCGGCAGGAAAATCTGGCCGGTGACGAAGTCAAATATGTCGAACAACGTCATGCCGTTGAACGTGAGCCAGTCAACGCCTCCGAGCGATAGCGAACAGAAGATGCCGATAAAGCCTGTGCCGCACGATACGATGAGGGCACTGGTGCGGCGCGAGATCTTCAGCTCTTCCTGGAAGAAGGCGGTGCTGACCTCATGGAGCGAGATGAGGGAGGTCAATGCCGCGAGAGACATCAGGGCATAGAAAGCGAAGCTGACAACCTTGCCGATGAACGGCACGGCGGCGAACGCCTGCTGGAAGACATTAGGCAAGGTGATGTAGATGAGCGACGGCCCGCTGTCTGGCTGTACGCCTACAGAGAAGGCGGCAGGGAATATCATCAGTCCCGCAAGGATGGCTACAAAACAGTCGATGACACTTATCTGTATCGCAGAACGCGACAGGTTGGTGCGGCGCGAGAAATAGCTGGCGTAGGTGCAGATGCACCCCATGCCGATGGACAGTGAATAGAAAGACTGCCCCATAGCGTCGAGAAAGACATTGGCGTTGATTTTCGAGAAGTCGGGCAAGAGCAGAAACTCTATGCCTTTTGATGCGCCTGGCAGCATGCACGACGACACGACAATGACGAGAAGCAGGACGAAGAGTGCCGGCATCAGCACCTTCGATGCGCGCTCTATGCCTCCGCGTATGCCGTGTATGATGACAATGTGCGTCACTGCCATGAATGCGATGGCACATACAACTGGTTTCCAGGGGTTTGACGAGAAATCGCTGAAGTATTGGATATAGTAGTCGGCATTGCCGTTCAGCTCGCCCGCGACGGTGGCGTACATATATTGGAAGCACCACCCGGAGACGATGACGTAATAGCATGTGATGAGGAAGCCGGTGGCGACGCTCAACAGGCCTACTATCCCCCACCATCTGTTGCCCATCTTGTTGTAGGCGCGTGCAGTGTTTGACGCTGAGTGCCTGCCTATGATGAACTCTGACACCATGCAGGGTATGCCTAACAGCAATACGCAGATGATGTATATGATAATGTATGAGGCTCCTCCATTCTCTCCTGCTATATAGGGGAAACGCCACACGTTGCCCAAGCCGACTGCCGAACCGGCAGTGGCAAGTATTATCCCTAACGTGTTTTTGAAATTTGCTCTTTCTGACATAGATTTTCTTTTTAGTTGACAAGTGGACGAGTTGACAAGTTGACGAGTTATTTGTACTGGTTGACGAGTAGATAATTATCAATATAATTAGTTGTTAAACTTTGAGTTACAAGCATTGAGCTGACAGTACATTCACCTCGTAAACTAAAGGATACAACTTGTCAACTTGTTTACTTGTTAACTTGTCAACTAAAGAAAACAACTCGTCAACTTAAAAAAATTCAACTGAACTGTGTCGCGCCCTCCTCGTATTCTTCAAGAAGGAGGTGCTCGCCGTCAAAGACGGCGTATGTGAATTGTGTTATCCAGTCGCCGAGAATCAGCAAACGCTTTGATGCCGTCAGCATAAGGTCGAGCTCTATGTGACGGTGCCCGAAGAGATAATAGTCAACATCGGGGTGAGACATCATGTATTCTTTCGCATACACGACAAGATGCTCACGCTCTTCGCCCATATACTCCGGCTCGCCTGATGAATTGAGCGTGGCGACGACATTGCCGTTGAACTGCGTCCCCTCTGCACCGTCGCGCAACGACTGCTGCATCTTCACGCGTTTCATGCGCGAGTGTTTTGCCCATGACATACCGAATTGCATCGAGAAACGCGGATGTATCATGGAGAAGAGACGCTGGCACATCTTGTTGTGGAAGACGGAGCGCAGGAAACGGAACTGACGGTCGGGGTCGCCCAGACCGTCGCCGTGCGCAAGCATGAACACCTTATTATATATCTCCACCGTGACGGGAGCGCGGTGCAGCACGACACCACACTCCTGCTCAAGATAGCCGTACATCCAGATGTCATGGTTGCCCGTGAAATAATGCACCTCGACACCCATGTCCGTCAATTCGCTGAGCTTGCCCAGGAAACGTGTATATCCCTTTGGCACGACATATTTCCACTCATACCAGAAGTCGAACATGTCGCCGAGAAGATAGATGGCCTTCGCCTGATGCTTGACAGAATCGAGGAAGCGGACAAGGCGGCGTTCGTTCATTCTCGCATGGGGGATAGCCCAGGAGCCGAGATGGGCGTCACTGAGGAAATATACTTTTTTCATGACTTTCTGTTTTTCTGTTGACAAATTGACCTTGGATGAACACACACTGCATGTGTTCTCCACACGCGATGGCTCGCGGGGCGAAAGAAGCTGCGTCAGTCAAGACCGAGCTCCACGCGCGCCTCTTCCGTCATCATGCTTTTGTCCCATTCGGGTTCGAACACCATGTTTATCGTTGCGGATGCTACACCCTGCACCGCCTCCACCTTTGTCCTGACATCCTCAAGGATGAAATCGGCGGCGGGACAGGAGGGGGCGGTGAAGGTCATGTCTATCTCCACCGTGGCATCTGGTTGCAACTCTATGCGGTAGATCAGTCCGAGGTCGTAGATGTTGACTGGTATCTCCGGGTCATAGACCGTCTTCAGCACTTCCACGATGCGCTCTTCGATAGCCAGTTTCTCGGCCTCGCTCATCACTGGCGTTATGTTTTTTTCTTCTGTATTCATACTTTTCTATTTTCTCAAAGCTTTCCTTGGTCGCGATAGCTGTAATATCCTGTATCAGCGACTATTATATGGTCAACCAAATACATCCTGAGCAGCTTCAGTCCTTCTGCCACCTGCGTGGTGATGCGGTCGTCGTCACGCGAAGGGTGCAGGTTGTTCGAAGGGTGGTTGTGCAGCAGGACAACGACGCTGGCGTTGTGCATCAAGGCATGACGTGCAATGACACGCACATCGACGGCTGTCTCCGTCATTCCGCCGTGTGAGATGCAGATAGGGTTGCCGATGAGCTGGTAGCTGTTTGACATGAGCAGAATCCATGCTGTCTCGGTGAGCAAGTCCTGCATCTTCGGCAGCATAAAGTCATATATCTCTTCTGACGAGGAGAGCGACAGCTTGTCTTTATGCTGTTCCTCGCGGCGGCGCCGTCCCAGTTCGCTCGTCGCCATCAGCGTGACGGCTTTCGCCAGTCCGATGCCTTTATATTGCATCAGGTCGGCAATGGTCAGCTGGCTCAGACGTCTGAGAGAGTTGCCGCAGTCGTCCATCACGCGGCGCATCAGTTCCACCGCGCTCTCATCCACCGAGCCAGAGCCTATCAGTATGGCAAGCAGCTCGGCGTTGGTCAGCGCGCCGGCACCTCTGTCAAGCAACTTCTCGCGCGGCTGGTCGTCACGGTTCCAGTCTCTTATCGCTGTGCGCGTTGCTACCGCAGTCCCTTTCGCGGGCTTCGCGGCAATACGCTCTACAGGCACGACGGCGTGTATGGCATCGGGCTGCATAGCATCCTGCTCACCGCCCTTGTCTCTGACTATAACTGTCTCGTTCATTGTTTTATGATTCAGTTGACAAGTAAACAAGTTGACGAGTTGACAAGTTGTTTGTTTCAGTTGACAAGTTGACAAGTTGATAGTTCTTGAGAAGCAAGTTTTGAATTGATAATACACATAACTCGTCAACTCGTTTACTCGTCAACTTGTCAACTTAATAACTATTTATAAAACGTCTTGTCGAAGGCATGGAACTCATCCTTGCGCAACACGCAACGCTGCCACCAGGCATAGATGAAGCCGCTGCCGTAGCCCATCAGCTGAACGAAAGCCGCGACAATGGCGCGTGCGCCTACCGAGGCGGAACGGAACTGCACCGTAGCATCGGCAAAAACGAGCAGCATATAGAGCAGCAACGGCAACAGCGGGCCGGCGCACAGCCAATACCAGCGGTGCAGAGGGTCGGGACCCGGGCCATAGACCATCAGCATCCGCCCGACAAACGATGTCACG
>CALZMB010000019.1 GCA_945788485.1 uncultured bacterium
CGATGTGAAGGACGTGGTGGAATGGATGAAGGCATACCACGGACATTGCATCGTGCAGACGATGTTCATGAAGGGCGTGGCGACGACACGGAACCCGGACGGCACGACATCGGACATCGACGTCGATAACGTTGGAGAGGAGTATGTGAAGCCGTGGCTTGACGCGGTGGCGGAGATAAAGCCTTCGCAGGTGATGATCTACACCATCGACCGCGAGACGCCTGTCGGCGGTTTGACGAAAGCCTCGCCCGAAGAGTTAGATGCCATAAAGGCAAGAGTGGAGGGGCTGGGCATCAGATGCTCTGCGTCATACTGACACTAAGCGCAATATCTGACATGAACAAAGCTCCCAGACGTCTTGATATTCTTGCGTTTCAAATATAAATCTCCAATAATTTGAAAATAAAAAGAGAGCAAGACCCTTTATATGACTGTCAATTTATGAATATGGAAATGTTGAGTGGCGATTTTCGTGATATTACACATTTGAATGACAGCAATCTTACTACATATTCTTTACAATAAAATATAATGATTAAAACAAAGCACATTATATACATATCTTCCTCCCAAAACATGGGATGTATTGAGGATGAAAGCGTTGATTTGGTCGTAACATCTCCACCATATCCTATGATCGAAATGTGGGATGACATTATGACCTTACAGAATCAGAAGATAGGGGATGCGCTGTCGAATAATCCATCTGAAGCGTTTGAGATGATGCATCAAGAACTCGATAAAGTATGGCGAGAGTGTTACCGCTTGTTAAAGGATGGCGGTATGATGTGCATAAACATTGGCGATGCCACACGCACCATCAACAAGGAATTCCAACTGTACAACAACCACACGAGGATAGTTAACGCCTGTCTCTCGTTGGGATTTACGAATTTGCCAAACATCATCTGGCGCAAGCAGACTAATGCCCCAAACAAGTTTATGGGAAGTGGCATGCTTCCGTGTGGCGCATACGTCACGTTGGAACACGAATGGATACTTGTATTCAGGAAAGGAGGCAAACGCGATTACAGACACGCTGATGACAAGATGTTGAGACGCGAGAGTTCTTTTTTTTGGGAAGAAAGAAATAAATGGTTCTCCGATCTGTGGGAGATTAAAGGCGTGAAGCAGCGAATCAGCAATTCTCAGACTCGTGAACGCAATGCTTCCTATCCTCTTGAGATACCATTCCGGTTGATTAACATGTATTCTCAGCAAGGCGACACAGTGCTTGACCCATTTCTTGGAATGGGCACAACAACCCTTGCTGCCATGTTGTCGCAACGCAACAGTTTAGGGGTGGAGATTGATACAAAACTGCTACCATCTATTATTGAGAATATAGATGGCATGAGTACAAAGATGGCAAACGACGCCATTTTTCAACGTTATATCAGCCATTTGGATTTTGTACAAGAAAGGGAAAATCTTGGGAAAGAAGTGAAATACTACAACGAGGCGCTTAGATGTAAAGTGATGACCTCTCAGGAAACCGACATGAACATTCATTATCTGCAGTCGATAAGCAGATGTCAAAATGGTACTGTTGGTTATGAATGCAACTATTATGACGATGTTGCAGTATGCGACTATGATTCCATCAGACCAGATACTTTGTTTTATAAACTGGCAAAATGAGAACAAGTCACATATTTGTGCATGGAGACAGCAGGAAGATGTCTATGGTGAAAGACTCTTCAGTACAACTTATAGTCACGTCACCTCCATATTGGCAGCTGAAAGATTATGGTGTGGACAATCAGATAGGTTTCAACAACTCTTATGAGGAATACATCAACAATCTGAATATCGTATGGAAGGAGTGTGAAAGAGTGTTGTCTCCGGGTTGTAGGCTTTGTGTGAACATCGGCGACCAATTTGCCCGTGCTGCATACTATGGCAGATACAAAGTTGTGCCGATTCATTCCGAAATCATTCGCTTTTGTGAGACAATTGGATTGGATTACATGGGCAGCATCATTTGGCAGAAACAGACCAGCACGCATACTACAGGCGGGCAAAAGGTTATGGGCAGTTATCCATATCCTCGAAATGGTATTGTGAAAATGGATTATGAGTACATTCTTCTATTCAAGAAGCTTGGCAATGCTCCTTTTATTTCAGACGTAACTCGAAAAGCGTCTGCTTTGACCCACGAAGAATGGCAAACCCTGTTCAATGCACATTGGAGTATCAAAGGGGCAAGGCAGGATGGACATATAGCTGTGTTCCCCGAAGAAATACCTAAACGACTAATAAAGATGTTCTCGTTTGTAGGTGATACAGTCCTTGATCCATTTATGGGAAGTGGCACAACAGCTTTGGCAGCATACCATCTCGACAGGAATTCCATTGGATATGAGCTTAACTTAAAATTCCGACATTATTACGAACAGAAAGTGACGGAAGGAAATGATGGAGATTTTGCATTTCTTGAAGACCAAAAAGAAATCGACATCAAGTCTTGTCTTGCAGCCCTTCCATATCGGTTTGTAGATAATAAGGCATTGGACAACATCGTTGATGTCAAGCAAAAGACATACGGATCAAAAATGGAAGACCGAAACGTCAATCGTGACATAGGGGCCACCGTCCTTGTCAATCACGCCCGTCATGAGACACGGAAGCTAATGATTGAAAAGGGCATTTGCTATCTGCGCGCAGGCGAAAGCAAAGGGTCGCTAACAGTATCGCCTGGTTTTGAAAGAATGCAATATGTGGCATTGCACACTGCAGGAGAGCAATGTCAACTGTTCCGTCTGAAATCGCGAGGGACTTTTCAAATATGGACTCGTGAGACTCTTGTTGCCCATGGTTTCAATCCACAAAATGCAGCATATTATATCGTCCTTCATTTTGATGGGAAAAAGCCATTGCATATAGAGAAAACTCCAAATCTGAACGAAAACAACAATACTTTCAGAGCAAAAATAAAATCAATCAACGAATTCATAATATAAAGAATAATTTATGGAAAAATGTTCAATGGACTTCGGCAAGAAAGAACATGTTCTCAATTATGCCTGCCAGCTGTATCAATTATCTCGCCCGAATAAAGTAGGAGCAGTAATGGCTCTCATCAGAGATTGCCAGCCATCTTCATTGGAGCAATGGAAAGATTGGTATTTTGAGAATGCTTATACAGCAACCAAGAATCCACAAAAAGCCACAAAAGTAACAAAGGAAAGTTTGGTAGAATTAGGAGAACGGCTGTACAACAAGATACAGGAGTTTGTCATTCCAGAGTGGGAAGAGGCTTTCCGGCAACTGACTATGCAAGATTGCATAGACTATGTATATAACGTGACAATCAATAGAACATACGATGGTTATATTCGCGAGAAATCTGTGGTAAACGACAATTTGGCAAAGAGGTTCAAGGATGTCGTATTTGAGGAGAGCGACCCGGAACTGGATCATGCAGGAGACATTGACTATGTTGCAAAGGTTGGCAAGTATCAGTTTGGCATTCAAATAAAGCCTGTGACGGCAAGTGCCAATTTTGGAGGTTATTCATTGTCCGAACGCATGAAAGCCAGCTTCGATGACTTTACAGAGAAGTATGGTGGCAAAGTCTTTATCGTATATAGCCAGAAGGAGAATATTGCAAACAAAGAAATAATCGATGATATTGAGAAAGAAATAGCGCGGTTGAAGTCTATGTGAAATATTTTTGTCAGCGGAAAAAACAATGGTGAGTGGGAGAAAAACAAGAGTCATATTATGGAACATTAGTTTTCTTTCTCTTGTCATGATTGTTTTACTATCAGTGATGCAGAAAACCAAATAATAAGTATTTCGCAGGTGATGATCTACACGATCGACCGCGAGACGCCTGTCGGCGGTTTGACGAAAGCCTCGCCCGAAGAGTTAGATGCCATAAAGGCAAGAGTGGAGGGGCTGGGCATCAGATGCTCTGCTTCATACTGACTTGCATACGGCAAAGCGGCGTATGGAAAAGGGAAAGCCAACGCCCGGCACATCATCCGATGGGATGGCGTGCCGGGCGTTGGCTTTGCATGGTGTTGAGGATACCTCATGGCAGAATAAATACGGTGGTGATGCCATGAGACATGATGCAGCAGCTTCAGTATTTGAATGAAGAGCCTCCGACGAACTCGCGCATGATGGATGTCGGGGGTATGTCTTTGTCAGGAATGGGTATGAAATAGTGTATGAATTTCAGGAGGCGGTGCGCCTCAGCATATTCCGGACAGTTTTTCGGGACTGACGCGAGGATGGTTTCCGCATGGTTGCGCAGCACGGCGAACTCGATGTTCAGCGCGCTGTTGAACATCACGTCGGCATTCTCTTGGTATGGAAAAATCCATTGTTCCTCGCTTTCACACACATTGGGCCATTGCTGTATCGTCTCGCGTGCGGTGAAGGCGCCCTTGTTATAGTCGCGGATGATGCGCCGGAGCAGGCGGTTGTCGCGTGTCGGCACCCAGTTGTGGTCGTCGAGCGAGATGCTGGTGAGGGCCGAGGTGTATATCTTGAATTTCTTGTCGTCTGGGACAAGCTCGGTGAGCATGGGGTTGAGGGCGTGTATGCCTTCGATGATGAGGACGCGTTTGTCTGTGATGCGGAGCTTCTTGCCGTTCCATTCGCGCATGCCCGTAGTGAAATTATACTCCGGCACCTCCACCTCCTTGCCTTGCAGCAGCATCGCGAGATGTTCGCCCAAGAGCTTATGGTCAACGGTGTCGAAGTTGTCGAAGTCGTACTGTCCGTTGGGGAGCAATGGCGTATCGACACGGTTGACGAAATAGTCGTCGGTGGAGAAGGAGAGCGGACGCAATCCGCACGCGAGCAGCTGCACGGAGAGGCGTTTGCAGAAAGTCGTCTTCCCGGAGCTTGACGGTCCGGTGATGAGCACGAGTTTCAGTCCGTTCTCATGGTATCTGCGGTCGATTTCCTCTGCAATCTTCACAATCTTCTTCTCTTGCAGGGCTTCAGAGACCTGTATGAGTTCTGATGCCCTGCCGTTCTCACATGCCTTGTTCACGTCTCCGGCGTTCGACATGCGCATGATGACATTCCATTTCACCTGCTCTTTATACACGTCGAACGTCATTGGCTGCGGTATGTTCTCTGACAGTTGTGTCGGGTTGCGCTTGTCGGGCACACGCAGCAGCATGCCGTCGCCGTAGGGTTCGAGGCCGAAGACCTTGAGATAGCCTGTCGATGGGACGAGCGGACCGTAATAATAATCTATCGTCTCGTCGAGTTCGTAATAGTCTGTATAGACCTTGCCGGAAGTCTCAAGCAGTTTCACCTTGTCTATGAACCCCTGCTCTTTGAAGATGCGTATCGCGTCTTCGGTAGGCACCTCAGAGCGTTTGAACGGAATGTCGAGGCGCACTATCTCTTCCATCCGCTGCCTGACCTGTTCTATCTCAAGCGGCGTGAGTCCGCGCGTGCGTCCGTCGATGACGGGTTTCATGAAGTTGCAGTAGTAGCCTTGCGAGATAGGGTGCTCGATATAGAGTTTCGAGCCGGGGAAGACATCTTGCACCGCTTTGTACAACACGAAGCACAACGAGCGGATATAGACGCGCATTCCGCTCGACGACGTGATGTCAAGATATTCTACGTCGCGGTTCTGATAAAGCCGGAACTTCAGTCCCTGCGAGGCGTAATTCACTTTTGCCGACACCGGCTCGTACTTGAAATCCAGTCCGAAGAGTGGAAAGATTTCTTTTAGCGAGCTGCCTATCGGCACGTCAACTGTCTTGTTGTTGTTCTTGCAACGAATCTGGAGCATGGGTTTGATTTAGAAAAAAATGATATTTCTGTTTCGCGTAAGTAAGAAGCCTCTACTTCTCTATGTCCATCGCCGGCCCTGGGGTGTTGTAGCCGTATTTCTCTTTCAGCCGTGCGTTCGTGGCGAGACGGTTGCCAAAGACCTTGAATCCGTCTGTGCAGGCATCGAAGTATATCGGGAAAGCGCGCAGGTTTGTCGCGTAGGGCGAGGCGTACGGCTCAGCGACATCATTGTCATGTATGAGCGACCCCGGCTGGTTTGACATGGTGTATATGCCCCCGGCATCATACAGCATCTTCGCATACTGCGAGACGCGGTTGGCTACGATGCGGTTGTTGCGCATACCCGTGTCTTCGGGTGTCCACCCCCACCCTATCGCGATGCCCGAATAGTTGACGTTAGAGACTGTGTTGCCCTCGATGTTCATGTCACGGACAAAGCCGCAGCCTATGCCGACAGCGCCCCAGTCTTCGTTCGTAGCGTCATCGACGGTATTTGCCTTGATAGAGAAGCTCTCGGTGTAGGTCATGTCACGGGCTTCGGTCATAGCTTTTTGCTCAAGTGTCCATGCCAAGGGGCGGTGCACCTCTGTCGCTCCTTCCGCGAATGAGCCTACGAGGATGGCGGTGCCGCCGATGTCGGAGAAATCGTTCTCCTCTATTCTGACATCTGCACATCCGCTCACATAGTCCAACGCAGTGGAAGCAAGATGAGAGAACTGGCACTGAACGAAATCCACCCGCTGTGCCCTGCTGACGCTCACCGCCGCCTCGGGACGTTCTATCCACGCCTGGTTTTCGAGCGTCTTCGCCCATGGCAGCCCTTCGTGCTGCACGAGTTTGTACGCCTCTATTATCGGGAATCCGCCCTGCAACGTCACATGCCCCATGGCGGCGGGGCGTTTCCACGCCGCATGTTCAAAGCTGATGTTGCGGAAGATGATGTCGTGTACACGCTCGTAGTCGCTGCCACTGACAACGACAAGCGAGCTGAGGCGCGGCACAACGACTTCGCCTTTTGCCTCTGACGGAAGATGGATGGCGCCAGTCTGATAGTCCTGCCACCATTCGTCTGCGCCGTCGAGAAACTGCCGCGCATTGCGCAACGCGAAAGATGACGAGCCTTGCTCGCCACCGATGACAGGCTGCGGCCACGGATGTTCGAACTCTATATTGCTCTCGGGCTGCATGAACGAGAGGACGGCATCGTCGCCGTAAATCTTGATGTCAGCGACGCGCAGGATGGCGATAGCCCAGCGCTGATGCACGACCATCTCAAGCTGCGGCGCATCGGCGATGCTGTTTATGTTGAAACGCCGCAAGACACTGGCAGGGATGGTGATGGTGCGTGACTGGGCATCAAATGCCTTGATGGCATCCATCTTCATCTCGCCGGCGTGCGACGCAAGGTGCAGCTTGGTGCCGTTTGCCCATAGGCTGCGCGTGAAAAGCGGCATGCCGGCATGGCGGGGAGCGTCGATAGTGATGTAAGAAGACTTCTTCACTCCTTCCGCGACGGCATCTCCAACAGCAGCGGCTGTCAGCGCGACACCGCCAGAGATGACAGCCTTTGCCTCACCGTCAGTGGTGATGACGGTTTTGCTTCGCTGCGTGCCGCTGTCTTCCGGACGGAGGAAGAGAGGCTCGTCGAGCCGGAACACCGCATCTGACGCCAGCCGGATGACGATGTCTTCCGCCGAACGGGGGTCGGATGTCCTGCGCCACTCACGCGCCATGCGCAATGCGCATCTCACGGTTTTGAGCGGATGGCTCTTTGTCCCGTCAGCGGCATCGTCGCCAGACGGGGAGACATAAATCTCGCCGGCAAGCACAGGGGCTGCCGCCAAGAGAAAAAGAATGGAGAAAAATATGTTTTTCATATTCTCGGAAAAAGAAAAAAGGGGGAACAAAAGAAAATCTCACCAGCCGAAGGCATGCCTGTCTGACAGCCAATGTCCTTGCGCGCGCAACACTTGTTCAATCACGTCGCGACAACAGCCATAGCCTCCATCATACGGACTGACATACACGCTGATGTCTCGTATCTCGGCGCACGCGTCGTTGGGACAGCACGGACAGCCCACGCGGCGCATCACCTCATAGTCTGGAATATCATCGCCCATATACAAAATCTCTTTGTCCGTCAGACCATGACGGCGGAGATACGCGTCATAGGTATCAATCTTCACGGCACAGCCCATAAAGATATCCTCGACTCCCAGCTTTTCGTATCTGCCGCGGATGGCATCAGAAGAGCCGCCGGTGATGATGCCTATCCTCATGCCGCGCTTACGCGCCAGCTGTATGGCATAGCCGTCTTTTATGTTCACCGTACGCTGCGGCATTCCTTCCGCATCGGTCTGTACCGTCGATGCGCTCAGCACTCCGTCAACGTCAAACAATATTGCCTTTATCGCAGACAAATCATAGTTTATCATAGATGCTTCTGATAGTATATTTGCATATTTTTTGCAAAACTATATTTTTTTTTCCATTTCACCAAGAATATTGAGATTTTTTTTTAACTTTGCACGAAGATACATTCTTTTAGTTGGCGAGATGACAAGTTGACAAGCAAACGAGCTATATGTACTGTAAGCTCAAAACTCACCACTCAAACACTATCAACTTGTCAACTCGTCAACTTGTCAACTTGTCAACTCGTCAACTTGTCAACTTGTCAACTTATCAACTTATTCACTGGTTAACTATAAAAATATGAAACACATCTTGCTGATTGCATCATTGCTCGTCGCGCTGAGCGGCAAAGCACAGAATGCAGAAGTGACAATCGACGCCGCACAGCCGTCGTCAAAGATCAACAAAGAGATTTATGGACAGTTTGCCGAACACCTTGGCTCGTGCATCTACAGCGGACTGTGGGTCGGCCCGGATTCAGAGATACCGAACATCGACGGCTATCGCCTTGATGTCTTCAATGCCCTGAAAGAGCTGAGCATCCCGGTGCTGCGCTGGCCAGGCGGCTGTTTCGCCGACGAGTATCACTGGATGGACGGCATCGGTCCGCGCTCGTCACGCCCTACGATGTCAAACAACAATTGGGGCGGCACAGTAGAAGACAACTCTTTCGGCACACACGAGTTTCTCAATCTCTGCGAGATGCTGGGCTGTGAGCCGTATGTCTCTGCCAATGTAGGCTCGGGAAGCGTAGAAGAGATGCAGAAATGGGTTGAGTACATGACATCTGACGGTGACACGCCGATGGCAAGACTCAGACACCAGAACGGCAGGGAGAAAGCATGGAAAGTGAAATATCTGGGCATTGGAAACGAATCGTGGGGATGCGGCGGAAACATGCGGCCGGAGTATTATGCCGACCTCTACCGCCGTTATGCCACCTACTGCCGCGACTATGACGGCAACAAGCTCTACCGTGTGGCATCGGGAGCAAACAGCGGAGACATCAACTGGACACGCGTGCTGATGGACAACGTGGGGCGCATGATGCCGGGATGCTCGCTGCATTTCTACACCGTCACGACATGGAACGGCCCGAAAGGGCAGGCAACGGTATTCAACGACGAGGATTTCTACTGGACAATGGGACGCTGCCTATACATGGACAAGCTGATACAGCAGCACGATTCGGTGATGAGCATAAAAGACCCGCAGAAGCACATCGGGCTGCTGGTGGACGAATGGGGCAACTGGTGGGACGTGGAACCGGGCACCAATCCCGGACACCTCTACCAGCAGAACACGATGCGCGACGCTTTCGCAGCGGCGCTCACGTTCAACGTCTTCCACAAACACACCGACCGTGTGAAGATGGCAAATATCGCACAGATGGTGAACGTGCTGCAATCAATGATTCTCACTGACCAGAAGGGCAAGGGACACATGGTGTTGACGCCGACATATCATGTCTTCCACATGTACAAAGTGTTCCAGGACGCCACGGCATTGCCTACAACAGTGGCATGTGACAGCAGGGACGTGCGCGATGACTACACGAAACCTTTCGCGCAAGACAACAAGACAACAGTGCCACTGCTCTCGGCATCGGCAGCCGAAAAGAACGGAAAGCTTTACATCGCATTGGCAAACGTCAATCTCGACAAGCAGCAAGAGGTGGATGTGAAGATCGGCGGGTTCAAGGCACGCAGCGTGACGGGAGAGATTCTCACTGCATCACGCATTGACGCATACAACGACTTTGCGCATCCGGAAAGGGTGACGACTGCCACGTTCAACAAGGCAAAGATAAAGAACGGGCTGCTGAAGGTCACCATGCCGGCACAGTCTATCATAGTGCTTGAGGTGGCTGAATAATACAAACGAAAAAACGCATGCAGCGGTTTGACACTCTCCAGGCTGACATCATGCTCAGGCATGAGTTGTTGTCAGTTTGCGGAAAGAAGTCAAACCGCTGCACGCGTTTTTTTTGTTCATGACGCCAAAGGCAGAAAACCAACGGCGGGTGTCATTCGATGTCTCGCTTCTCCAACTGCTTTTCTATGCTCTTGACGAGCTTGTCCATAATGATAGGCTTCGTGATGAAATCATTCGCGCCAGCCTTGAAGCCGCGTATGATGTCGGCATCTGAGTTGAGAGCAGTGAGGATGATGACGGGGAGGTCTTTTGTCTGAGGATTGGAGCGTAGCCTGCTCAGCACCTCGTAGCCGTCCATATTGGGCATGAGAAGGTCGAGCAACACCACAGAAGGCAATTCTGCGTGTATCATCTCTAAGGCTTCGCTGCCGCTGTTGGCTTTCTTTACATTGAACTTGTATCTGGTCAGCATCTTCTCAACGAGCAACAGGTTGAGAGGTACATCATCGACAGCGAGAACAGTGAATTGTGAATAGTCTTTTGGCATAGTGTTTTTGATTGAAAAGGGTTGTTGTTTTCTATTTTAGTTGTACTGCATATCAGGCAAAATTCATCTCGCTTACATATTACGAGGGTATGGCATCGACAATCATCACACCGACACTTCAGCCTTGATGTGCGGCCACGGGTCGTAATCTACGAGCTGGAAGTCTTCGTATCTGAAGGCGAACAAATCCTTCACATCCTTGTTTATCAACATCCGGGGAAGAGGACGCGGAGTGCGTTGCAGCTGTATATCTGCCTGTTCGAGATGGTTGAGATACAGATGTGTGTCGCCTGTGGTGTGTATGAACTCTCCCGGTTTCAGGTCGCACACCTGCGCCATCATCATCAGGAGGAGTGCATAAGAGGCGATGTTGAAAGGCACGCCGAGGAAAGTGTCTGCAGAGCGTTGATAGAGTTGCAACGAGAGTTTGCCTTCAGCTACATAGAACTGGAAGAGGCAATGGCAGGGCGGCAGCGCCATCTGCGACACCTCAGCGACATTCCACGCGCTGCAGAGGATTCGGCGCGAATCGGGTGTATGACGTATCTGGTCAAGAATCTGCTGTATCTGGTCGATGTGTCCGCCATCGGCTGTAGGCCACGAACGCCACTGATGGCCATAGACTGGTCCCAGCTCGCCGTTCTCGTCAGCCCATTCGTTCCAGATCCTCACGCCGTTCTCTTGGAGATAGCGGATGTTCGTCGAGCCGCTGAGAAACCACAACAGCTCGTGGATGATGCTTTTCAGATGCAACTTCTTTGTCGTGAGCAGCGGGAAGCCGTCATCAAGATTGAAACGCATCTGATGCCCGAACACTGATTTCGTGCCCGTCCCCGTGCGGTCGGTTTTCACCACGCCCTCAGTCTTTATGCGCTTCAGGAGGTCTAAGTATTGTTTCATTTGCGTCTTGCGTTTTTTGTCCTGACAATGTCAAACAGATAGGTCATCTTGAACACTATGCTGTTATGGTTCGAACGGGCGAAATAGTCAGCCTTCGTGTCGTGATAGATATTGCCGAGACCGTAGTAGTAACGGGCTTCGAGCAATATATGTCCCGCCCGTTTCATCGACATCTCCATGCCCAAGCCTGCCGTGATGCCATAGTCGAAGTTGTTCTCGACAGCCATCGTGTCTTGCGCGATGACGCTGTTGGCGCGGTCGGGGTTGGTGTCGTAGGCATTCTTTGCGGTGAAGTTGGTTTCGGTCTTCTCGGAGAGTTTCAGTCCGAACTGCGGACCGAGGTTGATGAAGAACTTCATGCCGGAGACTTCTCTTCCGAAGCCGAGGTGTGCCAGCAGCGGCATCTGCATGTAGCTGATGGTGCGGCTGTATTGCTCCGCCTCGCCTGTCTGGTTATTGATGCATGGTTCGTCGTTCACGCTGAGGATGCTCTCTTTCCATCCGGCCTCAGCATAGTTCAGCTCCATCTGCACGGCGCAAATCATGTTGAAATATTTTTCACAAACGTAGCGTGCGGTCAGTCCGGCTGTCATTCCGCCCAGCATAGACTGCGGCACCTTTGGCACGAAGGCGATGCTGTTGAGCTGATAGCCTCCGTTGAATCCTATCGCGAAATCGTTCCTGTAGCTGCCCACCTGTGCTTTTGCCGCGTTCGCCGCGAGGCACAGACAGAGCGTGATGTATAGTATCCTTAGTCTCATTGTTTTTCATTGTGTTGACAGGCAGCCGCTTTGCCGTTTCACTGAGGCTGCCGGCGCTCCACACCCGCCGTATTCTTATTTCTTTGAGAAATGCACGAGCATGAACGCCTTGTTCTGATAGCCTCCGTTGCCTACGCGTTCGAACATCAGAGGGGTCTGCACCGGTGTATGACATTTCTCTGCCGACGTGCCGTGGAAGTTCTTCCCGTATTTCTTCAGACCTTTGATGAAGAACATCGCATGGTCGTAGCCTGTGAGGGCGAAGCATGGGAGGGCATACTGCACGGCACCGCCGAAATTCGCGAGATAGTCACGTTCGATGCGCTGAAGACGTATGGAAGAGGTGTCGTAGTCGTAGGTTGAGGGGATATAAGTGTCATACTTGCGGAACTTCTCGCCATACACCTGTGTATATAGGAACCATTCGTTGTAGCCGAACATCGAAATCTCAATCCCCGGATTGTTCGCGGTGAGAGTGTCGAGCTTCTTCAACACCTGCCCCAACTCCGGCGAACGGCCCGTATTGAGGATGACCATGTTGCGTTTGCCTTGGCGGAATGCCTTGGCAAAGACATCGTCCTGGCTGTCAAGGTTCGTTACGCTGTATGCCAGGCCTTTTGTTTCGAGGCGTTTGCGCAGGCCGAAGGTGAAATCGCCCTTCTTCGACGAGGGGTCGTTGCAGTCGATGAAGACGGGATAAGTGTTGACGAATCGTTGCATGAACTGTTCTATCGCCGCCGCCGTGAGGTCGGCCGGCGTCTGATAGACCTGATATATCTGCGGACAATTCTGCACATCGTTTCCGCTGATAGAGAAAGGAATGACCATCGGGATGTTGTTGCACATGCAGAAATCCGCCAAGCCTCTCACCTGTGCCGTATAGAGCGGGCCGAAGATGATGTTGCATTTCACGGCGTTCTTGTCGCTCAATGTCTTCCTGATGTCATCGCCTTCGGCAACGTTCCAGGCATTGACGGTGACATTGTATCCTTCATGTTTCAAATCGTTGACGGCGAGCAGCATGCCGCGGTAGTATTCCGCCATGCGCAAGCCATCGCCGTTGACACTGTGCAGGGGCAGCATCACGCCTATAGTGACGTGTCCCTGTTGCAGGCGGCTCTCACGCTCGGCAGCGGCGGATGTTTGGCTTGCTGTTGCTGACGGTGTCTTTGCCGACGGTGTCTGAGGGGCGGCACCCGGAGGAGTGCCAGCGGATTCAAGGTGTTCAGGGATGTTGACAAGCATGCCTTTCTTCAACACGAAGTTTGGTTCGCGCATTGCAGGATTGGCATTACGCAGCTCGTCGATTGTCACGCCATATTCCTTTGCTATGCCGAAGATTGTCTCCTGCTTCTTCGCCTTGTGGATAGAGAGGATTTTCTGGGCATGACATTCTGTCACCGCAAAGAGACAAGCGATGCAAAGCGACATCACCGCAGCCGCCAAGCGGCATCTGCCGGCAATCCGGGCAAGAGGATGCAATCTGTCTTTCATTTTAAAAAAGGTGGTTATCATTGTCTATCAGATTTTCCGCCATGACAGGCATGGCATACAGGGGCACGCAGCCTAAGACATTTCAAAGGGCATCACAGCCACTTTTGTATGCTTTGATGGCAAATTGGGTTAATTTGTTTGCAAAATTAGTGAAATATCTTTGATTAACCAATTCTTTTTGCTAATTTTGCACATATTTTTAGAATAAAATGAACTATTACATACATTGCATCATCATTTCTTCCCTTTTGTTGGCATTATCAAACCGCTGTAATGCCCAGGCTGAATTGCCCGCCATCTCTCCCACCGCGACATATACCACAAACGACGGCAGCACAGAAGAGACGGAGAACATGTCTGGCTCTGCCCCTATTGTCGGTGTGTTCCGCGCCAACCCTTCGTTCACAGACGGGTGGAGCGCGAACTACGAGTGGCGTTTCACACGCGAGGGTGAGCAACAGCCGTGGCTCATACGCTACGAAGAGGACACGGAAGTGACCTTCAACGACTACGGCATGACACAGATAGTGTGCTATGCTACGTTCACCAACGGCACGGACTCTATTGTCTATGGCGAAGAGTATTGGGCTACGGAGCTCACGCCCTTCACATGCAGCATAGCATCGTCGAAACTTGAGATGCCCAATGCTTTCTCTCCCAACGGCGACGGAATAAACGACATCTACCAAGCGAAGACGGGATGGCAGTCGATAGTAGAGTTTCATGCCATAATTTTCAACCGTTGGGGACAGAAACTGTTCGAATGGGACAACCCCGCCGCAGGATGGGACGGCACACACAACGGCAAACCGGTGAAAGACGGTGTTTATTACTGCTTAGTGAAAGCCCGCGGTGCCGACGGGATAAAATACAACATCAAACGCGACGTCAATCTGCTTAGAGGATATAAAGAGACAACAAGCGGAAACTGACCCCTTGCATTGCCACTCAGGAGACGGCATAGCCAAGACCAAATATTCAGCTGATTCGCAGAACACACCTTTTTTCAACAATGGAGAATACGATAAACGTGCTCGGCGCACGTGTCCACAATCTAAAGAACATCGACGTTGCCATACCGCGCAACTCACTGACCGTCATCACCGGGCTGTCAGGTTCCGGCAAGTCGTCGTTAGCTTTCGACACCATATACGCCGAGGGACAACGCCGATATATCGAGACATTCTCTGCCTACGCACGCAATTTCCTCGGCGGACTTGAACGGCCAGATGTTGACAAGATATCGGGACTCTCGCCCGTCATAAGCATCGAACAGAAAACCACAAACAAGAACCCGCGCTCTACCGTAGGCACACAGACGGAAATCTATGACTTCCTGCGCCTGCTCTACGCACGTGCCGGTGAAGCCTATTCGTGGCAGACGGGAGAGAAAATGGTGAGATACACCGAAGAGAAAATCATCAACCTCATACTCACCGCATATACCGACCGCCGCATTTACATCCTCGCTCCTCTTGTGCGCAACAGGAAGGGGCACTACAGAGAGCTGTTCGAACAGATGCGGCGCAAAGGCTATCTCTATGTACGCATCGACGGAGAGATAACAGAACTGACAGAAGGTCTGAAGACCGACCGCTACAAGAACCATAACATCGAGGTGGTGATAGACAAACTTGCCGTCAGGGCTAACGACACCGCACGCCTGCAGTCAACCGTCGCCACGGCGATGAAGCAAGGCGACGGCCTCGTCATGATTCTCGACAAAGACAACGGAGACGCGAAATACTACTCAAAACGACTGATGTGCCCGACAACCGGAATGGCGTACAAAGACCCCGCACCAAACATCTTCTCGTTCAACTCGCCCGAAGGCGCATGCCCGAGATGCAACGGGCTGGGCTACGTCAATGAGATTGACATCACGAAAGTCATACCCGACAACTCGCTCTCAATACACGACGGAGCCATCGCCCCTCTGGGGAAATACAAGAGAGAACTCATCTTCTGGCAGATAGACGCCATCCTCTCTGACCACGGCTGCTCGCTCAAGACACC
>CALZMB010000020.1 GCA_945788485.1 uncultured bacterium
GAGCAACAAAAACAAATAACTCGTCAACTCGTCAACTTGTTACCTCGTCAACTAAAAAAATCAATAATTCTGTGCGTTGATCTCGAAATAGCTGCGTGCGTGTTTGCAGACAGGGCACTCTTCCGGAGCCTTCGGACCGATGACGATGTGTCCGCAGTTGCGGCATTTCCACATCGTGTCGCCCTCGCGCGAGAATGTGATGCCATTCTCGATGTTCTCCAACAGTTTCAGGTAACGCTCCTCGTGATGCTTCTCGATGGCAGCGACGCCGCGCATCTGCTCAGCAATCTCAGGGAAGCCCTCTTCGTCTGCTTCCTTAGCCATACGGTCATACATATCAGTCCACTCATAGTTCTCGCCCTCGGCTGCCGCCTTCAGGTTGGCTACAGTCTCTTTCACTGCGCCGCCCTCAAGATATTTGAACCACAGCTTGGCATGCTCTTTCTCGTTGTCGGCTGTCTCCTGGAAGAGGGCGGCAATCTGCTCGTAGCCGTCTTTCTTTGCGCGCGACGCGAAATATGTGTACTTGTTGCGAGCCATTGATTCGCCTGCAAATGCATCGAGAAGGTTCTTCTCGGTCTTTGTTCCTTTAAGATCTTTCATAGTCGTAGTGTTTTTTGTTGTGGTTATATAAATATAATTTGGTTTTTTAGTTGACGAGTTAACGAGTTGACAAGTTGACGAGTTATTTGTTTTAGTTGCTCTGTGTTGACAGGACTATCAACTTGTTTTTTCGCAAGCTCAAGGAGATTTGTCCTCTGGACCCACTGACTGAAGGGAGGTAAACTCCTTGTCAACTTGTCAACTCGTTAACTATCAATATGTGACGAACATACATCATTTCTTCTGCAAATATAGTCTATTATTCGCAAACGGAGAATAACCCGCACGTTCTTTTAATGCTTTTTAACCTGCCGCGCCATGCTGTGCAGAACCACATGGAGGTATGGAAGAAACACGCAAGAGAAACACGGATATTCAGTTAAAGTGAGTTAAATAACTGTTAATTAACTTGTTCTGCGTCAAGATATTCATAAATTTTCACTAACTTTGCATCGAAACTGTGCGGGATGTGACTTTCCGCGACAGTTTTTATGTATATCCTGCAGATGCCCGTAAGGCTATGGCATTGTGATTTTCTTGCATGCCATAACACGAGCGACATCAGAGATATGCCCTAATCGACTAAACACCCAAACATCTAAAATGACAGTAACAAAAAGTATATTATCCAGAGTCCTGTTCACTATTGTCGCCTTGTTCATTTCAGCACTCAACCTTTCGGCACAGGACATGCTTGCACGCCAGGCACCAGTTGACCGCAAGATGAAAGCTGTTGACACTCTCGCCCTAAAAGACCTCATACACCGCGAGCAAGCCGCATCGCCTGCCGCCGACCTTTACGAAGACTGGAACAACGTCTATGCGCACAAAGCGACAGAACTGCCGGATTCTTTCCTCATAAACCTGAGACATTTCTGTATGCCTACGCCATCGCGCGTCGTCACGTCAAACTTCGGACCGAGATGGGGACGACAGCACAAAGGCATCGACATAAAAGTATATATCGGCGATTCTATACGCTCCGCTTTCTCCGGAAAAGTGAGAATGGTGAAATATGAGCGGTCGGGATACGGACACTACATAGTGGTGCGCCACAACAACGGGCTGGAGACTATCTACGCTCACTGCTCAAAGATTATCGCCGCGGAGAACCAGAACGTCAGAGCGGGCGATGTCATCGCGCTCGGAGGAAACTCCGGAAGAAGCACAGGCTCACACCTGCACTTCGAGACACGCCTCTGCGGAGTGGCTATCAACCCCGCCATCCTCTTCGACTTCAGAAACCAGGACGTGGTGGCGGACACATACCTCTTCAGGAAGAACACGTTCATGGCTGAATCGCGCGAGGCCAACCGCCTGCGCGGCAAAGTCAACGGAGGAGGATACACGCGTGAGCAGGTGCTCGGAACGGAAGAAGTGGCAGTCAACACGACAGACAACAACGCCGCTGCCGCCCAGGCGCCAAGCTATCACAAAGTGCGCAAAGGAGAGACGCTGTTCTCCATCGCACAGAAGAGAGGCATCTCTGTTGAAGAGCTGTGCCGCCTCAATCGCATGAAGAAGACAAAACGTCTGAAGGTCGGACAGCTGCTCAGATGCTCATGACAAGACAACGCCCGCGTCAAACAACCTCACCACAGGCACTTAAAGACAAACCATATAGTATGCCACATTTCACTCAGAAAACCATAAGAGCGAAATGTGGCTTTTCTAATGAAGGTGGGTTCTATAAATGCGCTTTGTCAGATTTTGAGATTGTTTTTGAGGACAAATTGAAAGTTGGAGAGTGGAGCGTAGCGGGCTACGTGACCGAAACGACTTGCAATTTGCCCCAAAAAGAATCCAAAAGATGGCAAAACGTCAACCCTTAAAGATTCATTAATTTGACGGTGGGCATTTACAGAACCCACCTGAAGACACACCACACACAGCAAAACAATCGCCACAACAGCAGCAAGATGCTCAAGACAATTATCAGCTTCCTGTTTCTCGCCATGCCATGGCTCGCCGCAGCACAAGACAACACAGAGCCGGCAGCAACAGACACCGACAGCATACACGCCATCGGCGAGGTGACCATTGTTGGCAGCAAAGGACGCGACATCATACCGGCGCAGACGCTGAAAGGCACACAGCTGAAGGCGCTGAACACTGTCTCCGTCGCTGACGCGCTGCGGTTCTTCAGCGGAATACAAGTGAAAGACTACGGAGGAGTGGGAGGAATAAAAACCGTCAACATACGCTCCATGGGCTCGCAACACCTCGGAGTGTATTATGACGGCGTGGAACTCGGCAACGCACAGAACGGACAAGTGGATCTCGGGCAACTCTCTATGGACAACGTTGAGGAAATCAGCGTGTATAACGGACAGAAAAGCGCAATATTCCAAACGGCATCTGACTTCGGCAATGCCGGCACTGTGTATATCAAGACACGCCAACCCGTTTTCTACGACAACGAGAAGACAAGGCTGAAGACAAAAGTGAAATACGGAAGCAGCAACACCCTGCGCGTCAGCACCGTCTGGGAACAGCAGCTGGCAAAAGACATCACCATGTCGGTCAGCGCAGGTGCAGTATCGTCCGACGGGCACTACACCTTCCGTTACAGACGGAAGAACTACGACGGCACAGTGGCTTACGACACCACCGCCATACGGCAGAACGGTGACATCTTCGCGCTGAGAGCTGAGGCAAACCTCTACGGCTCGCTGCCAAGAGGCACATGGGGAGCAAAGGCATACACATACCATAGCAACCGAGGCATCCCGGGAGCCATCGTGAACAACGTGTGGAAACGCGAAGAGCGGCAGGCGGACCACAACACTTTCGCGCAGGCATGGTGGCAACAGAACATCAGCGCGGCATACAGCGCACGCATACTCGCAAAATACGCCTGCTACAACACACACTACGTCAACCGCGACACCACGACATACATGGCGGACAACAGATACAGGCAACAAGAGGTGTATCTCTCTACGTCACACCTTCTCGAACTGATGCCCGGATGGAACGTATCAGCCTGCTACGATATGCGGTGGAGCACGCTTTGGTCAGACATGCCGGTCTGCTACTTCCCTAAAAGGCTGCACAACATGGCGTCACTTGCCACCGTAGCCGACTTCGGAAAGATGAAGCTGCAAGGCAGCATTCTCGTCAACATCGTCAACGACAGGCTGAAAGAGGCGGACAGCCCCGCTACACTCGTCAGATGGACACCGGCGCTATTCGTCAACATCATGCCATTCAGCAACGAAGCGTTGTCATTCAGAGCCTTCGCGAAACGCAGCTTCAGGATGCCGACATTCAACGACCTGTACTACACTGATATGGGAAACGCCAACCTGCGGCCTGAGACAGCGTTTCAGCTTGATGCCGGGGCGGAATACAACCTCAGATGGAAGAACTCGATGCTGCGCCGGCTGCGCATCACAGCAGACATCTACTACAACCACATCAAAGACAAAATCATCGCTTACCCGAAGGGACAGCAGTTCAGATGGACAATGATGAATCTCGGCAAAGTGGATATCACAGGCATTGACCTCTCTGCCGACATCACGCTCTCGCCAATGCGAGATACATATCTGCAGGCACGGTTGCAATACACATATCAGGACGCGCGAGATGTGACAGACCCCTCAACATCCTACTACCGCGACCAGATTGCATACATACCATACAATTCCGGCTCGATGATGCTCGGGGCTGGATGGAAGAAATGGGCTCTGAACTATTCGTTCATATACACCGGGAAACGCTACTCGCAACAGGAGAACATCGTGTATAACCTCGTGCAGCCCTGGTACACATCCGACCTCAACCTCGTCTTCACGACACAGTTCAAGAATACGGAGCTGCGCATGACACTCGAAGTCAACAACCTCTTCTCACAAGATTATGATGTCATTCTCAACTATCCCATGCCGAAACGCAACTACGCGATTGGCGTCGATCTTAGCTTTTAGCCTGGCAATCGTCTGCACATCATGCCGCGACGACGAATTTGTCGTGCCGATGCAAGACACTGTCATACCCTCAGACATGACAAGCGGCGGCATCGGAGGGATGTATGTCATCAACGAAGGCAACATGGGCTCGAACAAATGCACAATAGACTATCTCGACCTCTCGGCGGCTGACGGCAAGATACACTACCAACGCAACATCTTCGCTGCACGAAACCCGTCAACAGTCAAAGAACTCGGGGATGTAGGCAACGACATACAGCTCTACGGCAGCCGACTGTGGATGGTCGTCAACTGTTCAAACAAAGTGGAGGTATGCACAGCCGACTCTTGCCGGAGAATCGGACAAGTCAACATTCCCAACTGCCGATTCGTCACTTTCCATGACGGCTACGCATACGTCTCGTCGTATGTAGGACCGGTACGCATAAGCGGCGACGCGCAACTCGGACGGGTATATAAGGTCGATACACTGACTTTGCAGAAAACCGATTCTGTCGTCGTAGGCTATCAGCCGGAGGAAATGGCGGTCTTAGGCAACCGCCTTTATGTAGCGAACTCAGGAGGCTACCGCGTGCCAAACTACGACAACACCGTCTCTGTTGTCAATCTCGCCACAATGACAGAAGAACGCAAGATTCAAGTCGCGCCTAACCTGCACCGGCTGCGCGCCGACCGCTACGGACAACTGTGGGTGAGCAGCCGCGGCGACTACCGCGACACGCCCGCCACACTCTCATGGCTGACACCATCACCTGACGGAGAGATGCAAGTGGGAGGGACACTCGACATCGCCGTGTCTGAAATGGACATCGTGGGCGACACATTATATTATATAGGTGTTGACCATAACGAGAAGACACAACAGCAAACAATATCCAAGGGACTTGTCAACGTGCGCGCACACGAAGCCATGCCAACCACGCTCTTCGACGCACAGGAAGCAAAAAACATCACCATGCCCTACGGCATAAAGGTCAACCCATACACACGCGACTTCTATCTCATGGACGCGAAGAACTACGTGTCGTCGGGCGAACTGCTGCATTTTGACGCCTCCGGCAAATTCCTGTGGCGCGTGACAACGGGCGACATACCTTCTTGTGCGGCATTCGTCAGCCACGGAGCAGCCATCGACGAGCCGCTGCCCCCTGCAACAGGCATCAATCCTTACATACTCGCCGTAGATGAGTATGTCCCGGCACCGGGGCAATTCGTGAATGTCATGCCTCTCTACTCGCCTGGCGACACACAGCAGACAATGGTGCAGAAATGCACCGAAGCATTGGCGAACGACAACGGAGGCATGGTAACGCTCGGCGCATACGGCGGATACATCACGTTCCATTTCTCACACCCGGTGAAAAACGTGCCCGGAGAATACGACATATACATAAAAGGCAACGCCTTCGCTGCAACGCCTAATGCGTCTGACGGAAGCAGCGAGCCGGGCATAGTGATGGTCAGCCAGGACACGAACGGCAACGGGCTGCCGGACGACGAATGGTATGAGCTGTCTGGCTCGGCTGACATAGACAGCGTAGGGAAGGTGGACTACGGCTACACCATAACATACAGCTATTCGCCCATGGCTGACACGCCATGGCACGACAGCGACGGGACACATGGCAGCATACGCCGCAACGGCTATCATCAGCAGGAATACTATCCTCTATGGCTCACGGACAACGCCTCGCTCACCTTCCATGGCACACGCCTACCGTCAAATGCCCACGACATCAACGGCGACGGCAGCTACTGGCTGCTCGACGCTTTACGATACGGATATGTTGACAACGCGCCGAACCTGATTGACGGCAAGCTGAACCCAGCCTGCTGCTTCAACATCGACTGGGCGGTGGATGCGAAACGCCAGCCTGTCAGCCTCACGCATATCGACTTCGTACGCGTCTATTCCGCGCTGAACCAGCAATGCGGATGGATTGGAGAGACGAGCACAGAAATCAGCGGCGCGCAGGACCTCCACCCGGAAGAGTGAACAAAGCCGCTGAACTGCTCACATACAAGAAGAAGAAAGCTAAAATAAATATTGGCAGCCCCTTTCCAGGACTGCCAATATTTTTGTCTTTAAGCATGGATGTCTCATGCGAGAAATCAATACTCATCCTCGTTGAAGTGTGTTAATATTGTTGATACACAATGTGTTAGAGTGCATATATTCATTATTTGATCGTTATATTTAGTGATAAAAAGGCGTAAAACGCCAATCGTTAACTCAATATGGTATTCTTCCTATAGGAGTAGGATACTCTTCTTCCTCGTGTAAGAACCATACGCAAAAGTACGAATAATAGTCGTAACCACAAAATATATTGAACATTTTTAAGAATTTAGTTCCGAATTTGATGCAAATGCTTCAAACTTATTCCGATTTAGGAACTCAATAACATCATGTTGAGAGTACCAGTATTTATCACCGACCTTAGAATAGGACAGAAGCCCTTGTTCTCGGTACTTGCGAATAAGTTTTTCTTCCACATTGAGCAATTCTCTCAACTCTTTATTGCTATAGTATTGTGGAGAAACAGAGAGTTTCTCCTGTATGTGTGAGATTTGTAAGGTCAAGTCTTGAACTCTTGAAACCAATGTATCCCACATCTGCTTTTCGATAAGCAGCATTTCTTTTTTCTCTGTCATAATAATTGTTTCTGTTTTACACCTTATTTATATGTATAGGCAATCAGAAGAAAGCTGGTCGCCTATTGTTTTCCATGAACTCGTCTATGTCCTTTTGCGTGTACCAATACTTGTCGCCAACTCTACTATAAGACAGCATGCCATTGTAACGATACTGTCTCAGCAATTTTACATTGATGCCAAGCATCTCGCATACTTGCTGGCTGGTATAGACTTTAAGATTGATTCCCTCACTTAATGTGTGCACTATCCCAATACACTCACTAATGCCTTTATCCAATCTTTTAACTTCATCATTTCCAATACTTTTTATGTACTCTTTCATTACCTCAAAATTTTAATTTTGGGGCTTATATACGTATTGAGAAAAAAGTTTACTTTCATGATGAGATTTCTATCTGTATATGTTTTCAAATCAAAGAATTTGTTTGATAGATATTATAATAAAAAAATATATTTTTTAAGACTATTTGGAGATGTAATTATAATGTTGTAATTTTGCATGTAAAATAATTGCAATGGATAGAGACACAAATGATAATATGCAACATTTGGGCAATGAAATAGTAGTTCCAGAATATGTTCGTAAATTTGACGAAAACAAATCTTTTCTTCACTTCACAGAAGAAGAGATTGCAAGTCTTATGCTTTGCGAGCAGTCCATCATCAAGAATACTCGAATAAACAAGTTTAGAGCTCTAATACAATTTGATTATCGAAATTTCATTCATTCAGAACAGGGAAACACGATAATCTCAAACCTTAATGACATAGAAAACATATCTTGTTTAGACATACCCAACACGTCAAATTCCGTCTATATGCTTTTCTTCCAACTCCTAAAACAATCTATGCTTGATATAGAGAATTCGGAGTCTCGTCCAGGGAAAGATGGTATCATAACTTTAATGACTATAGAGGAAAAGTGTAAGGAAAGATTATATAAAAGATTCTGTTACAACTTATATAAACATTGGCGAGATAACAATGTTGAGTATTTGACTCCATTTTTTATTTCCCACTCTAATGGTTATATAAAGACTTCATATCTTACCTTGGCCAACGATAATTTTGTCATTGATTTGGCAAAGTTCTTTAGCCTACATAGTGATGGGTACCGTAAAGAAGTGTACCAATCTTTGTTAGTGCTATGTATGGTGCATGATTTAACTGTATCTGGGCGACATACCATATTGGATGAGCTCTTCTCCATGTATGAGAATAAGCTCAAAAAGACAGCTCGAAATGAAACGAACTTTCAACAGTTCACTATTAATTGGGAAGAGGAAGAGCAACTGGAAAGACTGGCTTCTTTACGTGGACAAGATCCACGCTCTAATGAAGAAAAGAATAAAGTCATACGGGAGATTCAAGATCATTATAGGAATCTAACTATTCGCGATTCCTTTATAAGCGACGAGATGAATTATATGAAGTCTCTATTACGAACAGAGTTTCACCGTCTTGATCCCAACATTGCAACAGCAGATGAATGGAGTTATGTATATTCTAGGCTTAAGACTAAATGGACGAAGAATAAAGTTTCCATCGATTCTACAGACGTAAAGACAATAACCCCTCCTGATTGTTACGTTCTTTATCTGTTGGCTTATGAAGATCCTATAAAAATCATTGATTTCGACACGGAACAAAGCCAAGAAGTAATAGAGGACATACTATACCTTATATATATAAAGGAAGGTAAAGGAGTACCGAGACTGCTAAAGGTTATATATATTCTCAATTTTATCAAGAATAAGATCGGTGAAGTTATAAGTCCGACTGTTAACGACTTCAACACTGAGAAACAAGCTATAGAACGAGCTATAAGCTTCATCCGTATTATCTTTACGGATCAATATAGGATAGATAAAGTCTCACAACAAGAATTGTGTCATTTGTTCAAAGAGATTCTCTCCTATAAAGAAGTCACCAGAACTCTGCCCGAACGATTACCACGAGGTTTTGTTGGTAATTTCAACTTACTCATGACCTGTGCAATCATTGGACTTCTTAAAGAGTTAGGTTATTTCGGAACGTCAATACGTAAACTTGATGAAGCCATTTCAAGGGACAACAATTTATTTAATGAGAAGACCCAAGCTTTCAAGTCTCATCGAAAATACATCGAGAATTGGAAAGATACTATAGATAAAGAATTCAGAAAGTACTTAGAACATAAATACAAACTATAAATCCCCCAAATTGGGAAAAAGTTTTTCCCAATTATTCCTAAAAAGCAGACTTTTCGTTAAGAGAAGTCTGCTTTTTGCTTGATTTATACAACTTTACGTTTTTATAAAGACTTGGGAAAAACTATGCTTTTTCCCAAGTCTTTTTTTGAGTAACAATGCCTCTTTCTTATCGTTTTACTAACAGGAACAGTTAAAAAATAATGTTTAATAATTAAAAATTTAAATTGTATGAGAACATTCAGTTTTGCAAAGAAGTCTCACGTTGGTAAGGTGAGTGGTGTTGTGTCAAGTCAGGATCTTAACATGAATGACATCGTTATTAAGAAGAAGCGCGGAAAGGGAGATGTTGAAGTCTTTCGCCGCCTTCCAAATGGACATTTGAAACAGTTAAAGAGAATTCGTTCAGTAGAGAAAGGAAAGAATGAATTACATGTAGCGACTACGAACAATCCTGAAACTACAAAGAGTCCTATTCCTACAACTCCAGTGATTGAGACTATGTCTGACAGCCAGTACAAGCGTTTGAATGATTGGCTTAAGTTCCGTAATGCTGTACTTAAAACAGGTAGTCTCAAAAGCTATATGGCAAAAAGCGAACATGACGAGACTTACACTATTTTAACAAAGCGCCCAGACTTCATTAGAGGAATGAAACTTTACGAAGGTGGTTCGTCATTAGCATGGCAAATGCTTGCAACGTACAAAATTGAAACTGTACGCAATTTGTATGCACGCTATTACCTGGATGCGGACATGCTCCTTGCTGCATAGACCTATTCCATATGGGTGTTTAGTGCACACTAAACACCCATACAAAAAAATATTTTGTAAAAAAGTAAACTATTTATGCCCATTTGATAATAAGGGCAAAATCGTTCTTTGAAATATTGGGTAAGAATTATATTTATTGGTTAATATTCAGCCAAATAGGAATATTGCATTATGTTTCTAAATAGAAATGATATGGGAAAAGTTCAATGTAACGGGACTATTATGCGACCTGTAGTCGTCAAGTTTGATGACAAATCCAAGGAAGATTTATTATTTCATTCCGTTGGCGAAGCTGCACGTTATTTTGGAGTCATTCCACCCTACATTAAAGGATACCTTGATGGTGTCCATCATATGGGAAGGTTTAGTTGCTCCGTTTATGATGCAGAAAGCCGTACAGACGTATTAGCAAGCTACGAGCAGTCTCACAAAGTCAGTCCGTTATTTTAAGTCTCAAAGCGAGCAAGAGGTTCGGAACATCCCTCTCGTTGTATGTTCCTCATTATAATAATAAAAAAAATGAAAAGAATCAGGACTAGAAACATAGTCCCTAAAATCAAAATGCAGACTTAGTTAAAACTTCTCGGAATGGGTGCACACATTCCCAGATTGTTTTAGACTTTTCGCAAAATTTAAAGAATGGACAAAAATAAAGAAACAGGTATGGCACCCATTCCAATATTGTCTTCTGATTCGGTTGAGAATGGACAGTTAAATGTGCGTAAGTCTCTTGGTTACGACAAAGGGTATTTCGCTTACGCTAAGATAGGTACAGAAAGTGCGGTAATTAGGTATTATTCTTCATGTGAAGAAGCCTACAATACCGTATTAAAACAGACTCGAGAGATCCAATCTAGAACCAGGAAAGATGCATACATACTTGTATGCGATAACTCTCGAAAAAAGATTCATGAAGGTACAATTTCTAAAAATGGTAAACTCACCTTATATATATATGGTGGTGAGACTGTATCCTTCACAACACTCGAAAATAAAATTAAATATAAAACGAAAATGACAACAAGAACAAATTCTACAGAAGCAACGAACGAGTTAAGTAACGCAGCATCCAACACAACGGAAAACATTTTTCAGAAGTACAAAGATGCTGGTTTAGTGACAGATAAGGAATACTCTTTCCTAAAACTGGAGAAAAATACATTGGAAAGTATTGCGTGGGCAGTACAAGAAGCTGCTATTAAGTATCGCCTCCGAAGTGAAAAGAAATTCCATCTTCAAATCGATATTGCATCACGGTATTACTTCTCTTTTTCGACAAAGAAGACTGACGGAACTTCCCTTGACAATAACCATGTAAGCTTTAAAGATATCCCACTTTACAATCTTGTGCATTGCAATAGTCCAGAAGACCTTCTTAACGGAAAGAAGTGTCGTGTTCCTGGCAAAATCGCACTTAATAAGATTGCTTTGGAGATTGGTTACATGTATTTGAAGGGAAAAGAAATCATGTTTGGTGAAGATCAGTCTGAGAATTTAAAGAGGCTTAAGGCTAATGCAGCCGAAAGAGATCGTAAATCTAAAAAGACCACCATTAATATTAAGCCAAAGAGCAAAGCGAAAATACCACCAACCCACAATACCAAAGAAACAGCATGTGACGCTCTGCCAAAAAGCAATGGTTCTATTATCTCAAACTGCAAGCGTAATTTAACAGAGCTCTCACTCGCAGTCACTACCGCTATTATGTTGCGATTGAACACTAACGATGATGTCCTCTCCTATCTTAAATATAAAGGGGTATCTCTCGATACAGACCTTCACGAACTTACGAACGGTATAGTGTCTGCATCAATTAAAGGAAAACAAGTTTCAATCACAGTACTTGACTCTGTGAGTTCCACTCTCTCCATCTCTGACCACGAAAACGACGTAAATCTTCGTAAGGCAATATCTGCAACAGTATCACACTGCATTATCGAAGCCATGCTCAGCAACGATACTCAGCAATCTATATCTGCAGTTGTCGAAAGTAAGTCGATAATCGACTACTATCATTCTGTCGTAATGAAGAACGCTATGCAAAACTACAAGAAAGCCGCTTAACAATCTATCAACCGCCCAGAAGGAAATTTCCTTCTGGGCATATTTTAAACTTAAATATTATAAACATGAAAAAAAAATGGATTAAAATAATGACCCTTTTTAGCGGGTATGATGCACAGATTATGGCTGTGCGAAAAGCCATCAAGAACCTTAAAAAGAATTTAGGTATCAAAGTAATTGGATGGAGTGACATTGACCGTACAGTTCGCGCTATTCACAATGTAGTATTCCCTGAATACGCAAACAACTGTTATCCTGATGTCCGAGAAATCCCATGGGGAAGCCTGGAAAGTCCAGACATACTCTTCTATTCAAGTCCCTGTCAATCTGTAAGTAGAGCAGGTCAAAGAAAAGGTATGAAAAAAGGAACAGAGACAGAGTCTCAGCTAATATGGACTGTTGAACATGCTATTGCGACGTTACGTCCTAAGTATTGTATCCTGGAAAATGTTGAAGGTATGCTTGACGCAGATTTCTCTGAGGACTTTATATCATGGTGTAGGACTTTATCTGAGTATGGATATGCTAATTCATTCAAAGTACTATCCAGTGCAGACTTCGGAGTCCCACAAAATCGCAAGCGTATATTCCTTGTGTCAATACGTATTGACAAGGATGATAAGTATCCCTTCTTCCAATGGCCAAAACCATACAAACTGACTGTAAAGCCAGAAGACCTGCTTGAAGATTTCGTGGATGACGAATACTATTTGAGTTGCGAAGAGCAGGATACGTTCATTGATGTAGTCAAGAACGCAAAGGAAGGATATTCAAGTAGCGTAACGAGGAAAAAGAAGTATCCGACAAAACTGCTCAACTCACAATTCTATAAGCGTATATCTGCGTTTGTTTCCCCATTATGCAAGAACGAAACAATACCCACATTGATGGTTGGATTGCAAAGTGCAAACCTGACTTCCATCACAGGCTGTCGTCGCGATAAGTGTCCATGCGTTATCGAAGTTTGGGAAGGACCACAAAACCTTAAAAAGCAGAAACTACAAAATGCGAAACTCTCACAGCAAGTAGTAAAAGCGATGAGAGTATGCCCTGACAGGGAAAGAATACTTGCGACAGCAAACAGTCTCAAAACCAACGAATATCTGCGAGTTCGCTACATTACACCAACAGAAGCACTTCGATTCATGGGTGTTGATGAGCAATACATAAAAAGGATTATCGATCCTTTTTATTCTCTGAGCAAAGAAGGTTTGTCGGAAGATGAGGTAAAAAAACTAATGACTATTGATAATCGTTACACGCCAATATCAAACTATGCCATATATGGAAGAGCAGGTAATTCCATCGTGGTTGATGTGCTTGCCGCTATTACCGAACAAATACTTAATCGCATTGATAAAGCATCAAGAGGTGAACAGCAGAAAGTGGCTTAACTCCAAATAAATATATTGATTGACTTCACAAAGACTTCTATTTTGTTCATTATTTGGCGCAAGCGATATTAACCTATTGCTTGCGCTTTTTTTATACATATTTCTGACATTTTCTTATCGTGTTTACAGATGTATTTGTCGCTTTACTGATGTCTCGCAGACTTACCCCCTTCTTCAAGAGACGTATTACATCTTTATAGTCCAACTTGAATTGTTCATCGGTCTTACGGTATCCGACTTTGCGCCCAACCTTACCCTTATTCTTTCGATAGTTCTTATATCCGCTATCCATTCTCTCCTTAATGGTTTTCCGTTCCATACGTGCGACTTCTGCAAGAATGGTAATAAGGAACTGACTCATGGGATTCACTTTGCCGTTTATGTCAAGAGTTTCGATATTATAATTCATGATGTATAGAGATACTCCCGCGTCATTGAGCAATTCAATAGCGCTAAGTACCTGGAGTGTATCACGACCAAGGCGTGAGAGTTCCGTCACCAATACTTTATTTATGTTATGTGCGCGTACGTACGCAAGGAGGTTAGTGAGTTCCGTTCGCTCGTCGTTCTTCTTTGCGCCACTGATCTTCTCTGTGAAGATCTCTTGGATTTTCCAGTTGTGAGTCTTTGCCAGTAGAGTAAGGTCCTTAACCTGACGATCGTAATCTTGAATCATTGTTGAGACTCTACAAAATAAAACCACTTGTTCCATGTTCTTTATGCTATGAGTTGTTCGTATATTGCGAAGATACACGTAACAGTTGGCACAAGAAAATTCAGGGTGCTAAACTGTGTCAAAATAATCTTTTAGATTAATACGACGCGAAAAACGGTACCCGTGTAGTGCTATAAGCCTATTATTTTGACACGGTAATTATTTTGATACGCTTTTATGTCCTTTATTTAATCTATAGCAGTAATTGTACAAACTATGCTTCTTGACCTTGATGTCGTTACGTTGAGCATATAAGAAGTTTTGTTCCACAGACAATGTTTCATCGTACCAATCGGCAATACGAATCAGCGTTCTTTTTGCGTCATTAATAGGATGCGCTTGTAAGGAAGTCTCTTTATCTTCTTTCTTTGAAGATACAGTCTCACGAAGAAATAGAGAGTAGTCACTTATGTCTATCATGGTTGATGTACTCCAGCAATTTGGGTAGGTCATGTATTTGCGTTCTTAATTTCTTTATTTATTGGAGAGAATGGTATGAGGTGAGTTCGGGGAACTTTTATGTCTGGATAGTTAGAAGGTAGAGCGTAGAGTCTTTAAAAAGGCAGATGATCTGGCGGGGTAACTTTCAAATAATGTCAGGGGTGAGCGCTAGCGCTCACTTGGGGCGAAGCCCCCTCTTAATCATTAGAGACTTTATAATGCAGAGGACAAAGCTGTAAAACGCGAAGCGTTTACATGACATTAAAGTTTATGTCTTATACATGTTATTCATCTTTAGTTGTTTAATCATATTGAATAGTTCATTATGTATTAATATACTTGATATGAAGTTTTTGTATATATACAAGTTAACAAACTTTGTATAGACATCGTTTTGGCTTGTTATTGACTCGTTGCGTGACTTGTTATTGACCTGTTAGATGATTTGTTATTGACTTGTTATTATGTAGGTGTAAAAGTAGGAAATCCCCTCGCCCTAAAGATTTTTGAATAAAATGTGATTTTTTTCATTATTCGGGTCGTTTTTTGTGAAGACGCAGATAAATAAATAAAATTAAAACGAGAAAATATGAAGATTAAAAATTCTACATGCGATTATTCATTGGATAATCCTAATGTTGCTGCAAAGC
>CALZMB010000021.1 GCA_945788485.1 uncultured bacterium
TCATCTTCCGTATGCGTGAGTTCGAGCAGATGGAGATGCAGTTCTTCGTGAAGCCAGGCACAGAGCTTGAGTGGTTCAAGGAGTGGAAAGAGCGCCGTATGGCATGGCATCAGGCTCTCGGCTTCGGCGCGGAGAACTACCGTTTCCACGACCACGACAAGCTTGCGCACTATGCCAATGCGGCGACAGACATAGAGTTCCACATGCCGTTCGGCTTCAAAGAGGTGGAAGGCATACACTCGCGCACAGATTTCGACCTCTCTCAGCACGCTAAATACTCCGGCAAGAAGATAGAATATTTCGACCCGGAGGCAGGCGAGCGCTACACGCCTTACGTCATCGAGACATCTATCGGCGTTGACCGTATGTTCCTCTCTGTCATGTGCCACGCATTTGAAGAGGAGAAGCTCGACAACGGCGAGACACGCACCGTGCTCCATCTCCCGGCAGCCCTCGCGCCAGTGAAGCTCGCCGTCTTCCCTCTCACAAAGAAAGACGGTCTGCCGGAGAAGGCTCGCGAGATTATCGACAGCCTGAAGTTCCACTTCAACTGCCAGTATGAGGAGAAGGACCAGATCGGCAAACGCTACCGCCGTCAGGATGCCATCGGCACACCATACTGCGTCACCGTTGACCATCAGACACTCGAAGACAACACCGTCACGCTCCGCCACCGCGACACCATGGAGCAGGAGCGTGTCAATATCGCTGACCTCAGAGGCATCATCGAAGACAAAGTCAGCATCGCAAGTCTGCTGAAGAACTTGAAATAAACCTCCCCCCAAGATGAAGAAAGCATCCCTCTTTATACTATTCTGCATCACGACGATTCTCACCTCATGCAGCGAGACGGACATCGTTGACAACGAATTTGCCAACTGGCAGGAGCGAAACGACGCCTACTTCACGTCGATATACGCAAAAGCGAAACAGGCGGCAGACAACGGCGACAGCTCTTGGAAAATAATCCGCGCATACACGAAACAAGAAGGCACGGCAAACATCAACGACTATATCGTGGCAGAAGTCATAACAGATGGCGGCAACACGCAGACGGTCAACTACACAGACTCTGTCTCCCTGCTCTATCAGAGCCGTCTCATGCCGTCAGACTCTTATCCGGAAGGTCGCATCTTCACCTCCACATGGACTGGCGACTATGACCTGGAGACGGCGGCGCCCGTCAGAACCGTCCTCGCCGGCATGGTTGACGGATTCACGACAGCCGGCATGGCGATGCACCCCGGCGACAGATGGAGGGTTTACATACCGTACAGCCTCGGCTACGATGCCAACGCAAAGGACGATATCCCTGCCTACAGCACCCTCATCTTCGACCTCACGCTTCTCAAGGCATGGCAGCAGCGGAAATGACAGCATCAGCACAAGGCGCATTTCACCTGCCTATGAAATAAGAAAACGACGTGAATGACATACTTGTCACTCACGTCGTTTTCTTTTGCTATTGTGATTGCCCAGACTGGCGTCCGTCTTATTTCACTGCGATGGCTTCTATCTCAATGGCTCCGCCTTTCGGCAGTGCAGCGACAGCGAATGCGCTGCGTGCAGGATAAGGAGCAGTGAAGAACTCGGCATACACCTCGTTGACAGCAGCGAAGTCAGCCATGTCTGTCATGAGGACAGTGACTTTCACCACTTGCTGCATTGTCATGCCAGCCTCTGCAAGGATGTTCTTGATATTGTTCAACGACTGGCGCGCCAGGTCCTTGATGCCACCCTCGGCAAACTCTCCGGTTGCCGGATTGATTGGCAGCTGACCGCTTACATACACTGTGTCGCCTGCCATGACGGCCTGGCTGTAGGGTCCGATGGCAGCCGGTGCTGCCGTTGTAGATAATGCTTTCATTTAGATGTTGATTGGGTTATATTAGTGATTTGTTGTTATATCTGAGGAATCATGAGCCGGCATCCGGCTCTCATCCCCCTACTTAGCATCGAAAATCGAGCCGCCGACAAACTCACGCAAAAGTGACGTTCGCGGAATTTGCTCAATGTCTATCGGGTTGAAGCAGCTGAGAAACCACAGCAGCTTCTCCACCGTGGCATACTCGGGTGCATCGGCGGGCACAGCCTTCAGCACCGGTTCCGCCTTCTCTTTCAGCGCGGCAAGTTCATAGAGCATCGAAGTGTCGAACATGACGTCAGCAGTATTTCTGAACGGTTCAATCCATTTCTCCTCTCCGCGTCTGACAGACTGCCATCCTTCTATTGTCGTCTGCGCCGACCGTCCGCGTGTCTGGAAATCACGGCTGATGCGGCGCAGCAGACGGTTCACCGTTGTCGGCACCCAATGCTCTCCGTCGAGCGAGATGGGCGACATCGGGGCGGCGTAGATTTTATATTTGTTTGCGTCAGCCACCTGCTCCGACACGATAGGGTTGAGGGCGTGGATGCCTTCGATGACAAGAATCATGTCGGAAGTGAGGCGCAGTTTCTCTCCGTTATACTGCCGCTGTCCCGTAGGGAAATCGAACGTGGGCAGCATTATCTCCTCTCCCGCGATGAGGCGCGAGAGATCTTCGTTGAACAGTTTCAGGTCGAGGGCATACACGCTCTCATAGTCTGGCTTGCCCTCCTCGTCAAGAGGCGTGTCCTTGCGGTTCACATACCAGTTGTCCATAGAGAGCGCCACGGGGTGTCTGAAACATGTCATGAGCTGTATGCAGAGACGTTTGCTTGTCGATGTCTTGCCGCTCGACGACGGTCCGGCAAGCAGCACGACTTTCACCTCCGGGCGCGCGGCAATCTCCTCGGCAATTCTTGCCAAGCGTTTCTCCTGCATCGCCTCAGTGACGAGAATCATCTCGGCGGCGTGTCCTCCACTGATGATACGGTTGATGGCAGGCATCGAGTGCAGCTGCTTCTCTTCTACAGAGAGATAGTCGTGGATGGTGTACTGGTATTCCATAGTTATCTGATTTGTTCTGTGATTATAATCCCGGGGCGTGAAGACATATCCCATGCTAAACCAGGATATTGTTCCCGAGGCGTCGGGCGATGTCCGCCGCCATTGTCTTCATCTCCTTGTATTCCGTCATTATGTCAGCGGCTTGCTGCGATGCCGGGTCGCAAGTCAGCAACTGCTGCTGCAGGTTGTCGAGGCGGCTTTTCAGGATGTCGCGCCTCAGTTCGAGCATCAGGCGTTCGATATGATGACGCAGAGTGTCGGGCGTCTCTTCGCGGTTGAAACTGCGCGAGAGCACATACCGCTCTTGCACCATCTCGGCGGCGATGCGCGAGATATTGATATCCGGCGAAGAGAGGAAGAACGTGTCTGGCGCGAAGCCTTCGTCGTGACAATGCGCCACGATGTCTTCGAGCATCTGTCCGTAGATAGGGTTGTCCAGCTCTATCTCGTCGGCGCCGAGGTTGTAATACACATACTCCGCCAGCGTCAGGTCTATCTGCTCATGTTCATTCTCGCCGTCGAGCGTCTTCACCACGACATTGCCGTATTTCACCACACACTCCATGATTAGTTGTGAGATGCTCTTCCGCTGCGGGTTGGGACGGTTTGTCTTCTGCACCTGGCGCAGCGTCGCATGCTGCCTCGCAATCGCCGGAGCGTTGCCAGAGCCGGCGACAGAAATGTTATCCGCTGCCGGCGCTGCGGCTGTCTGCCCTGCGCCAGAGCCTGTCGCTTTTGCCGCTGCGCTGTCCGTCGCCTCGTCTGGCAGCGGCTGCTGATACCCGTCGTACGCCTCGGGAGGGATGTCAGATTCCGGTTCTGAAGGTCGTTCTCCGTTCCGCCGCTCTTCCATGCGTGCCGCTGTCTCTTTACGCCGTTTCCGTTCCTCGATGTTCTCGTGTATGAAGGTGTTCATGCGTGTGAGAAGCGTCGTCTCGGACATCTTCAGCCGCACCGCGCTGTCCTGCAGGTAAGATGCGCGGATGATGGGGTCCGGAATCATGGATATGCTCTTCACGATAGACGAGATGGCTTCCGAACGTTTCACCGGGTCGTTCACGCCGTTCAGGAGGATGTCAATCTTGAACTGTATGAAGTCCGTCACGTTGTCGGCGATGTGTTTCCTGAACTCCTCCGCAGTATGTTTCCTTGCGAAGGAATCCGGGTCTTCGTTCTCTGGGAGCAGCAACACCTTGATGTTCATTCCCTCTTCAAGAATCATGTCCGTGCCTCGCATCGCCGCCTTTATGCCAGCCGCGTCGCCGTCATACAACAGTACGATGTTCTTTGTCAGACGATGCAGCATACGTATCTGATGCTGCGAGAGCGCCGTGCCGGAGTTTGCCACCACGTTCTCTATGCCACACTGGTGCATGGAGATGACATCGGTGTAACCCTCCACCATATAGACGCAGTCTTCTTTCGCTATGGCACGCTTCGCCTGGTATATTCCATAGAGTTCGTGGTCTTTATGATAGATGTCCGAATCCGGCGAGTTGACGTATTTCTGCTGTACGCCTTTGGTCTCTTTGTCGAGTTTTCTGCCTCCGAACGCCACCACCTTTCCGCTCATGCTGACCCACGGGAAGATGGCGCGCCCTGCAAAGCGGTCGATGATGTTCGATGCCTCTGCGCTCTTTGACGCTGCTGCTTTGGCGGCAGAAGCGTCATTCCGCATTGCGCCGTCTGTTCCCGCCGCAGCCTGCTGCTGCGGGTTTCGCGCATAGCAGAGGCCGGTCTTCAGCAGGAATTTTGAGTTGAAGCCTTTCTTTATCGCTGCCCTGGGCATGTCGTGGCGGTCGGCGAGGGCGAAGCCGAGTTGGAATCTCTCTATGATGTCATCTCTGAATCCTCGCGAGCGGAAATACTGCATGCCGATTGCAGTGCCGTCGGCGTTGTTCTGCAGGATGTCGTGATAGTATTTCGCCACCCATTCGTTGAGGATGAACATCGATTCGCGCTCGCTCTCCTGCTGCCGTTCTTCGTTTGTCTGCTCTTTTTCCTTTATCTCGATGTGATATTTCTTCGCCAGCCATCTGAGAGCCTCGACATACGTCATCTGCTCGTGCTCCATGATGAATCCTACTGGCGTGCCGCCCTTTCCGCACGAGAAGCAGTGGCAGTAGTTGCGCGACGGCGAGACGGAGAACGACGGTGTGGTGTCGTCGTGGAACGGACACAGTCCCTTATAGTTCATGCCGGCTTTCTTCAGCGTCACGAACTCCGACACGACATCGACAATGTCTGCCGACGCGATGATGCGTTCGATGGTGGGACGGTCTATCATTTATACATTATATTATATAGGGTTGCCGAATATTATATAGGGTTGCCGACGGTGGCATAATGCGTCTCGCTTTCTCCGTGGCTCATCTTCTGAAAATGGAGAAGTTCACCGAGCCGTATGCGCGATGGTCTATGAAATTCGGATGTGACGAGAAGTCGTACTGTTTTCCATGTTCAAAGACGAATATCCCGCCCGGGGCGAGAGCCGTCTGCACGTCGTCGGCATTCTCCCCTGCCCCATCCTGCCCTTCGCCAGATGCCGGCAGGATGATGTCCGGCAATTCCGGCAGGCGTTCAAGCGCGTAGGGCGGGTCGGCGAAGATGAAGTCAAACTGCTGGCGGCATGTCTTCAGAAACCGGAACACGTCGCCTCTGACAAGAGTGCAGTTCTCAGCCTTCAGTTTCTGCAGACACTGGCGTATGAAAGCTGCGTGGTCTCTGTCCGCCTCCACGCTGACCACATGGCGGCATTCTCTCGACAACATCTCGAGCGTGATGCTGCCTGTCCCCGCGAAGAGGTCGAGTGCCATGCACCCCTCCAGGTCTGTCATGCCCTGCAAGACATTGAAGATATTCTCTTTCGCGAAATCCGTCGTGGGCCGCGCCTTGAACGTCCTTGGCACGTCAAAACGTCTGCCTTTGTATTTTCCGGTTATGATTCGCATAGGCAAATGATATCGTAGGTGATGTTCGGGTGTCGTGTGACGGGCGCGCGGTTGAACTCCGCCGACGGACTGACGCTATATACATTAGCGACATATTTCTGCAGCTCGCCCTTCAGCTCGGCGATGTTGCGGGCATCACCCATGATGTATATCTCGTCTTTTTGGTTCGACATGCCCAACTGCTGCCATACATACAGCACGAAATATGCAGCGTCCGCCACCTCAGGCGCGTTGTATGTATTCATGAAACGGAAGCGGTTGGTGGCATACGAGGCTATGGTCAGCTGGCTGTCATGCTGGTAGGCATAGAGCTTGCGCGAGTGTCCGACATGGCTGTGCTGGTGAAGATGGCGGCAGACGGGAATGACGACAGGCACGAAACGCACGTCGTCGAAATGGTCGGTCACTACCACCCGCAGGTCTTTGTTGACCGAGAAGGCGGCGACGCAGTTCAGGTCGGGCACCACGCTTGTCATCACCGCCTCGTGGCGGTTGTTCGGGAAGGTGTGAAAGAAGAGCGTCTCCACATCCGCCTCGTTGTATTCCTCCATCGGAATCAGGGCGACGGGGGCGTCAACCACCACCTGCGCACGGTTGGACGAGGCGGTGAGCGACGGTATGTCGCGGAAGGCGGCACGCAGGTTTGCCGCCATAGACATCCCGCTCTTCACCGTATAGGGATGCACGGAGACCTCGCCGCTGCCGTCAGCCGCCGGCATGACGAAATACATCGTCTGCCGCCCGACGCGTATTATGGTTCTCGGCAATCGTTTCATGTTATTGTTCATGAGTGCAAAATTACAGAAAAAAACGTAGAATAAAGAATGTAATGAAGAGATTTTTTGCTTGTATGGATTATTTTATATAATTTTGCAAGTATGATATCCGACGAGTGGAGATACCACATAGAGCACAGCCTGCCTTTCGCGCCCACCACTGGGCAGCGCGAGGCGGTCGGCGTAGTGAGCCAGTTTCTCGCTTCGCCGGCATCGTGCGTGATGATTCTGCGCGGCTATGCCGGCACGGGCAAGACGTCAGTGGCGCGCGCCGTGGTGGCTGCTCTGCGCACGATGCGTCGCAAGACGGTGCTGCTCGCTCCTACAGGGCGTGCGGCGAAGGTGCTGCAGGCAGGCACGGGCGAGGCGGCATACACTATACACCGCAAAATCTACAGGCAGCAGGCGTATATGTCCGCCAACTTCTCTCTCAACGACAACCTGCATTCCGACACGCTCTTCATCGTCGATGAGGCGTCGATGATCAGCCGGCACGGCAATCTTCAGGGCAGCGGCGGCTTCGGCAGCGGCAGCCTGTTGGACGATTTGATGAGCTATGTCGCCCACGGCACACGCTGCGGGCTGATGCTCATCGGCGACACGGCACAGCTTCCACCTGTAGGCAGCGAGACATCGCCGGCTCTCTCCGCCGATATCATCCGCGGCTACGGGATGGCAGTCTTTGAGTACGACCTGCGCGAGGTGTTGCGACAGTCACAGGCGTCGGGCATCCTCTACAACGCCACGATGCTGAGAGACATCATCGGCCGTGACACGGCAAACCATCTGCCGCGCATCTCCCTGAACGGCTTCTCAGACATCTCGGTGTGCCGTGGCGACGAATTGATTGAGACGCTCGCCTCAGCCTACAGCCGCTCGGGACAAGACGAGACAATCGTCATTACACGCAGCAACAAACGGGCGAATGTCTATAACCTCGGCATCAGGAACCAGGTGCTGTGGCGCGAAGAGGAACTGACGTCGGGCGACCAGCTGATGATTGTGAAGAACAACTATTTCTGGACGAACGACAAGGCGGGAGGCAGCGCGTCGCACGATGCGTCGCCCGCGTTTCTTGCCAACGGCGACCGCTGCATAGTGAGGCGTGTGCGCAACACACAAGAGGTTTATGGCTTCCGCTTCGCCGATGTCTCGCTCCTCTTCCCCGACTACGACGACTATGAGCTTGACGCCACCATGCTTCTCGACACGCTTCACAGCGAGGCTCCCTCGCTCTCTCCCGACCAGCAGGAGACGCTCTACAACCGTGTGATGGAGGATTATGCGGATGTCCGCCTGAAGGCAGAGAGGCTGAAACTGCTGCGCGCCGACCGTTTCTTCAACGCCTTGCAGGTGAAATACGCGTATGCCGTGACATGCCACAAGGCGCAGGGCGGGCAGTGGTGTGAGGTGTTTCTCGACCAGGGCTACGTCACCGAGGATATGCTGTCGCCATCTTACATCCGCTGGCTCTACACCGCCTTCACGCGTGCCACAAAGCATCTGCACCTTGTCAACTGGAGCAAAGAGCAGACCGCCGGCGGCGAAGAATGACATGACACACAGACACTGAGGCGGCGCACAGGGCTGCCGGATGTCCCGGACACAGAAAGGGTTCATGTTCTCAATCGTGAGCATGAACCCTTTCTGCGTTTTACGCCGTCATGGCGCGGTGCCCTGCCGCATGGCATAAGGCGTGTGGTCATTTCATTTCTATGCGGTCGTCATACTGCGGCGTGGCTACACGTCCCGACGAATCCTGCGCCGCACGGGTGTCTATAGAATATCCCTGCGACGTGCGTGGCGTACTCGTAGCAGACGATGAGGAGTTTGTGCGCGAGGGCTCGCGTGCCGTCCGGTCGTACGAGAATCCGTTGCCGCCGTATTTCCGCTCCACATTCTCGTGGTATTGTCTGATTCGGCGCGCCTTCTCGTCATCGCTGTTTGAATAGTAGCGTTGCGAGCCGGGCTGCGCATAGACATCGTCGTAGTTCTGCTGCCTGCGCCTCTCATACTCCATCTGTCTCCGTGCCGCCTCTTCCTGTTGGCGCGCATCGGCAGCCGCACCGACCACGGCTCCTGTTGCGACACCCACAAGCGTGCCGATGTCCGAGCCTCGCGGGCCGCCCGCCAGACCGCCGACAGCCGAGCCTATCACTCCTCCGAACGCCGCACCGGTTGCGGTATATGTCGTGCAACTGCTGACGCTGAGTGTCAGGGCGATTGCGTATAATGCCATCTTTTTCATAATCTTTTCTCCTTATTTTGTTTTCTTTTTGATGTTGCAAAGTTACGAAACATCTGTCAGAACGCAAAGGGGAAAATTCCTATACACACGGGGGAAAATCCTTTTTGAGCAGAAAAAGGGAAAAAGATGCATATCCCGCCTGCTATGACATGAGGTTTTTCAGAATTTCACGAGTATGCGGAACACCTGTGCCGGAGCCTCAGCCCATTTCTGCATTGCCTCAAGTGCTGTCTCGGGTGTCGCCACGGCAGAAACGAAGCGGTCCATCGGCACATTGGCTTTGGTGAGATAGCGCTGCACGGCGCGGAAATCGCTTGGGTTGGCGTTTCTCGAACCGCGGATGTCGAGCTCTTTCTGCACGAAATATTTTGTCTGGAACTCCACGCCGCTCTTTGCATATCCGATGCAGACGACACGTCCGGTGAACGACACGGCATCAATAGCAGTGACGTAGGTGACAGGCGAGCCAACCGCCTCGATGACACAGTCGGCGCCGAAGCCGTCGGTGTATTCCATCACTTTCTCCACGACATTCTCCTCCTTCGAGTTGATGCCGTATGTCGCGCCCAGCTCTTTGGCTATCTCAAGTTTCTCTTCGCTCAGGTCCACCGCGATGACTACGGCTCCGCGCTGCACGGCTCTGACTACGGCTCCCAGGCCCACCATGCCGCATCCGAAGACGAGGACGGTGTCGATGTCTGTCACCTGTCCGCGGTCAACGGCATGGAATCCTACCGACATAGGCTCTATGAGCGCGCTGTCGCGTGTCGATACGCCTTTCACGGGGATTATCTTCTGCCATGGCAGGGCGATATACTCGCGCATGGCTCCGTCGCGCTGCACGCCGAGCGTCTCGTTGTGCTGGCAGGCATTCACCCTGCCGTTGCGGCACGACGCACACTGTCCGCAGTTCGTATAAGGGTTCACGGTGACAGTCATGCCCACTTTCAGCGTGTCGGGACATCCTTCTCCGAGAGCCTCGATGACGGCTCCTATCTCGTGTCCGGGTATGACATTCTCTTTCGCCATTGTGTTGCGGCCGAGAAAAGTGTTGAGGTCTGAGCCGCAGAAGCCTACATATTCAAGTTTCAGGAGCACCTCTCCTGCTTTTGCCGTCGGCTTTTCCATCTCCACCACCTGCATGCTCTGGGGTGAAGGTATTGTTATTGCTTTCATCGTTTTATGTGTGTATTATGATTGTTATTCGCTCATGTTGGGTATGTAGGTCATCTTCGGGAGCGAGCCGAAGCCATAGACTTTCTGTGCGTTCTCTGCAAGCAGGAGACGTTTCTCCGCGTCGGTGAGGGCGGTGGTTTTCAGCAGCCAGTCGTACGACTGACGGTAGGTTATCGCCGTGATGGTGCGCGGATAGTCTGAGCCCCACAGCAGTTTGCCATGCCCCACAGCGTCCGCCGCCTCCCTGACGGCATCGACGGCAGAGGGATATGGATAGTATTCGTCGTTGAACAGCCATGTTATGCCGCCCATGTCGATATATACGTTCGGGTGGCGGGCAAGGCGTATCTGGCTCATCCAGCCCGGACGCGTGACCATCCCGAAGTGTCCTATCACTATCTTCAGTCCGGGACACTCGGCAATTATCTGCTCTGCCTCGGCACACTGCACGTCTCCGTCAGCCAGTTCGAGAGCGAGTATCATGCCGTTGTCCTCCATGAGATGATACATCTGCATGAACTCGGGCGTGTCGATGCGCACCCGCCCGCTGTCGTCGATGAGGCGCGCGGCAGACAGCTTGATGCCTTTGAAGCCACGGCGCAGCAGCACCTGCGCTTCGATAATGAAGCCCGGCTTGCGGAACTCGCACATTCCGAAGACGAAGAACCTGTCGCTCCATCGCCTGCCCACATATTCAAGATAGTCGTTCTGCAGCCCGTCGATGAACTCCTGCGTCACCACGGCGCCGCCCACCATGGCATAGTCCATGCAGGCGAGGAATTTCTCGGCAGAGTTGCGGTTGTCCTGCATCCACGGATTCATCATCTGCACCTCGGTGCCCATGAACATCGAGCGGCCGTTGGGCAGCTGCCTTATCTCGCTGCCGTTGACGACGGTGTGCTGCCACAGCCACAGATGGCTGTGCGCATCGATGATGCTGACGGGATTCGCCGTGTTGAGGTATCGCTCGCGGCATTCCGCCTCGCTGAGTGTCTTGCTCTTCATTGTATATCGTGGTAGTGTTTTTATGTGTTGCAACTCGTCAACTTTAACTTGTCAACTCGTCAACTTCAAAACTATCAACTCGTCAACTTGTCAACTCGTCAACTTGTCAACTAAAACTACGTATTCTCCCAGCTCACGCGTTTCTGGTCGCCTATGATGTCCTGCACCTCTTTGACGAGTTCCCAGTCGATAGGCTCGTCAACAAAGGCGATGTTCTGCAGCAGGTTCTCCGGGCGCGTGGTGGAGAAGACGGTTGACGCGATGCGGGGGTTGCTGCACGCATATTGCATCGCGAGTTTCTCTATCGGATAGCCCTTCGCCGCGCAGTGTGCCGCCGCCTCGCGGCATTTCTCCACCAACGGTTTCGGCGCGGGATGCCATTCAGGCACGCCACGCTGTGTCAGCAGTCCCATCGAGAAAGGCGAGGCGTTTGTCACGCCGACGCCGTTCTGCTCGAAGAAGTCGAGATAGTCGGCGAGCTTGTCGTCGTTCAGGCAGAAATGGCAGAACGACAGCAGGCACTCCACCGTCCCTGCCGGCGTGTGCTCCACAATCCACTGCAGGTTCTCAAGCTGCAGGTCGGTGCAGCCCACATGCTTCACCACGCCCTCTTCTTTCAGGCGCAGCAGTGCGGGCAGTGTCTCGTCGGCTATAACCTGCAGCCCGCCCGGACGCTTTGCCTGGAACTCGATGTCGTGTACGTAGAGAATGTCGATGTAGTCGATGTTCAGACGCTCCATTGATTCATACGCCGAGCGGGTGACGCGGTCGGCAGAATAGTCCCATGTGTTCTTGCCGTCCTCGCCATAGCGTCCGACCTTCGTCGATAGTATAAACTTGTCGTGGGGTATGTCTTTCAATGCCTTGCCAAGCACGGTCTCTGCCTTGTAGTGACCGTAATAGGGCGACACGTCGATATAATTTATGCCGGCATCAACGGCGGTGAAGACGGCGTCGATGCCGCGGCTCTCGTCAAACGAATGGAAGACGCCGCCCAACGATGACGCGCCGAAACCGACAGAAGACACCTTCAGTCCGGTTTTCCCAAGCTCTCTGTAGTCCATAGTGATGATTAGAAATAAGATTTTTATAGATAATTGCGTTACAAAATTAACCAATATATTCATTATTATATATAATACGGCATGTTTTTTTACATATTTTTTGTTAATTAAATTATTTGTAGTACCTTTGCAACGTTTTTCGCAGAAGATGCGTCTTCTGTCTATTATGTACTAAACAACACACAAAAAAGAAAATGAAAAAGATTGTCATGACAGCCATCGCCGCTGTCTTCGCCATCTCTGCCATGGCTCAGGATCTGCAACTCCACTACGACTTCGGACGTAACATCTACGCTGACGAACTCCCAGAACGCCAGAAACTCACTCTCACCCTCGAGCATTTCAGCGTCGATGGCCTTGGCTCATGGTACTACTTCGTTGACCTCGACTTCCTGAAAGACGGCGTAAAGGGTGCATACACCGAGATCAGCCGTGAGTTCAATGTCGGCAAGAAAGGCTTCGCTGCTCACATCGAATATGACGGCGGCCTCACATCGACAAAGGCAGGAAACGTCGGAGCACGCTTCCAGCACGCCGCGCTCATCGGTCCGGCATGGAACGGACACTCCGCCGACTACTCCTCCACCTACTCTCTCCAGGTGATGTACAAGCAGTACTTCCACGGACAGTTCGACACAAAGAGCTATCCGTCGTTCCAGGTCACTGGCGTATGGAGCACCACCTTCGCAAACAAGGCGCTCACCTTCGCCGGATTCTTCGACTTCTGGCGCGGAGAGAAGGCCAACGGACACGGCAAACTCATCTTCGCCTCTGAGCCGCAGCTATGGTATAACTTCAACTCTATCCGCGGACTGGAGAAATTCCCGCTCTCTATCGGTACAGAGGTTGAGCTCTACAACAACTTCTACGACGCTGCCGACGGCTCTGACAAATCGTTCTACGTCAACCCCACCATCGGTCTGAAATGGAGATTCTGATTGCTCACACAGCATAAGATATATGGCGCTGCGGCGCAAAAACATTCACGGCGTGCAGAAAGGCGAACGGCTTCCTGCACGCTTTTTCTTTCCTGACACCACACCTTCACTCCCCCCACCTCACGACATGACACCCACCCTGCCCTTCCTCAACGAGCGTTTCAGTCACTTCAACGCCGTCATCTTCAACAGCCAGCTGCCGCCAGTGCCCATAGAGCTGAGCCGCGCCACATCATTCCAAGGAGCCTGCACATACCGGCGCAAACGCGGACTGCTCGGAAAAATGCAGAAATACGACTTCCGCATACGCATCAGCACTGCAATGGAGATGAGCGAGGCGGAACTCGAAGATGTCCTCATACACGAGATGATACATTATTATATAGGTGTGAAAGGGATAAAGGACAGCAGCACGCACGGCAACGTCTTCCGAGGCATGGCTGACGACATAAACCGCCGCTACGGCAGGCACATCACCGTCTCGCACCGCCTCTCGCGCGAAGAGCTCGTAAAGATGAAAGGCGACAAACCGAGAGACAGAGTGGTGGCGCTCGTCACTATGGCGGACGGACGCCGCGGCATAAAGGTGCTGCCCATGAGAGACGACCGCGTGGCGTTCTACTGCCACAACGTGTCGAGAAGCGACAAGGTGAGAGACATACGCCTCTTCAAGACAAACCACCCCTTCTTCAACCGATACCCATGCTCGTCGGCACTCAACGTCTCGTTCACCGACGCGGAAGAAGCCGCTGGCATACTGCTTTCCGGAAAAACAGACGAATGACACCGCAGAGAAAAGACCGTTACGGCTCACGCCGAAAAAGGGACACTACTGACTACGAAACATGTGTCTCATCTCACAAAAGGTTTTTTCATGTTTATCGCCTTGAAGAGTATGGCAGCCTTCTGAAAGAAGGTGGTGTCAGGCTTCCGCTTTGGGCGTTAAGAGCTTGCTCTTATAAGACCGGAGCGGAAGCCTGACACCACAGCTCTGCCTCCATACTCTTCAAGGGGTTTGTCATGGTTTTTGTTATTCGTAACTGAAAATGGAGTTTACCAGAAAAATGCCGCATATCATGCAAAAAGAACGAAGAAAACAGCCGATTCTCTTGATTTATGACAATTTTACGGCACTTTCTGAAAAAAAACACCGAAATATTTTGCAGTCTCAGAATAAATGCCTACCTTTGCACTCGCTTTCAGAACGACACCGTTCAGATAGCGCCAAAGACATAAAGTCAAGGCTTCGGGCGCTTAGCTCAGTTGGTTCAGAGCGTCTGCCTTACAAGCAGAGGGTCGGGGGTTCGAATCCCTCAGCGCCCACACAGAAGACTCATAGCTTGCAAAAGTTATGAGTCTTTTTTTGTTTGCGGCTTTTCAACGCCGCGACAGAGCCGCAGACAGGACGCACGGGCTATTGATGCACATCGCGCGAATCACCCAGCTCGCGCAGCAGGGCAGCCTTCGCAGCTGGCAACTTGCCGACTTTCTCAAGACGCTTGTTGTATTTCCACCAGTTCAGCAACCCGCGATTCTCTACGCGGGTCTTCGCAGGAAGCTGATGATGAAGAGCTATATAAGCCTTCAGACGCTCGTAGTTCACGAGCCATTGTTCTTCTCGTTTCATAGCAGACAGAAATGTTGGATATCCAAGATATATAACGCTGAAACTGTCTGAAAATTGCATTCACACAACGACGCATTTCACGATAAGAACAACAAACCTTAACTTCGCGAATAATTTCTCACAACAATAACACAATGAAAGTACTCATACAGACAACACTTGGCGACATCACTGTCCGCCTCTACGACGAGACACCACTCCACCGCGACAATTTCGCACGCCTTGCGGCAGAAGGCTACTACGACGGAACGCTCTTCCATCGCGTGATAAAGAATTTCATGATACAGGGCGGAGACCCCGAATCGCGCAACGCGCCCGAAGGGAAACAGCTGGGCACAGGCGGGCCGGACTATACCATCGAGGCGGAGATAAAGCCCGCGCTCTTCCATAAACGCGGAGCACTCGCAGCAGCACGCACCGGCGACCAGGTGAACCCGGAACGCAGAAGCAGCGGCTCGCAGTTCTATATCGTATGGGGACAGGTGTACAACGATGCGCAGATGAAACAGATGGAACGCCAGATGCAGATGCAGCAGATGCAACTCGCGTTCAACAACCTCGCCGCGCAGCACAAAGATGAAATCATGCAGATGCGCCGAGACAGAGACCGCGCCGGGC
>CALZMB010000022.1 GCA_945788485.1 uncultured bacterium
AGCTCACGTGTGCAGCAGCCTCGTTACCATCACATGTAATGAATTTCTTTTCTTTTGCCATGTGTAAAAAAATATAAAAATAAAAATCAAATAATTATTCGTTAGTCAATTCGCGCTCCGTCTGTCCGGGCATTACAAAGCCCGTGTGTTGTGATAGATTTAGGCTATACCTTATTATATATATGACGAACTATGAATTTCGATAGTTCCTGTTATAATATTCTCGCATCCTGCCCACTCGTTGCAGCGAGACAGTGCGATGAATCCTGTCGGCGTTAATATAATCATTTATAGGTATTGCTTTGTTTCTTTTATTCTGCAAAGTTACTAATTATTATTATAAATAATACAATGAATGGTTTAAAAAACGGCATTTTTCTATTTTTTTTACAAAATAAAGTTTTTTTACGACTTTATTATCTTCACATTTTTCTGAAATATCGGCATTTTGCTTAACTTTGCATTATGAATGTCTATATTTTCAATCCTGAGCACGACATGGCTCTTGCCGCCAACTCCGCTTTCTGGACTGCTCCACATGCTGGCCGCCAGCTTCGCGCCGACTTAGGGTGGCTCCCTGCCCTCTGGGCTGAAGACGGGGATGTCGTCGTTGTTGACGATGTCGGTGCCGCCGTCTCGGCGACGCGCAAGCTGAAGGTGCGCCATGCTGCTGTGGAATTTCTGTCTTTAAGCGAGAAGAGGCGTATCGCCGAGATTCAGCGTGACGCAGAATGTCTTGTCATCAGCCCCTGGGGTTGGGACGTGAGCATCGTAAGCCAGCTGTCACGCGCCGGCTTCAGCCCCCGTCTCATGCCTGACGACGCCGACCTCGCAAAACTCCGTGAGGTGTCAGGGCGGAGCACATCGGCAAGACTTCTCAAACATCTCCGCGGCACCGACAGCCGCCTTGCAGGAGAATCGAAGGTTGTGGAGAGTATGGCGCAGCTGCACGGATGCCTGAAAGAGTGGGGCAGGGCGGTAGTGAAATCACCTTGGAGCTGCAGTGGAAGAGGTGTGCGCTATCTCTTTGAAGAAGAGGAGAATATACTGAGGTGGACAGAGAAAACGATGCGGCAATGCGGATACATCACTGTTGAACCGTTCTATACGAAGATAATGGACCTCGCCATGGAGTTTACGATAGGCAACCGGGGAGAAGTGAGATATGACGGCTTGTCGCTCTTCTCAACATCAGCGGGCGCATACACCGGAAACGTGCTTGCCACAGAAGCTGAGAAGATGGAGATTCTGAACAGATATATCAACACGGAGACAATCGTTGCGGCAAGAGAGGCTATATGCCGGTGGATGGAAAACGAGGCAGGCGGCTGCTACAAAGGCCCGTTCGGAGTAGATATGATGATTGTCCGCGGGGGCGACAACAGTCCCGCAGGGAAGGCGTCGGCATCAGACAGCACATTGAGGCTTCATCCATGTGTCGAGATAAACCTGCGACGCACGATGGGACATGTGGCTTTGGCTATCTCTCCCGACAAACCGTCGCGGCAGCAGAACATGCATATCTTGTACGAAGCCAACAACTACCACCTCAGGATAGAAGACGACTTTGAACTGTTGTATTGATTGAACAACATATTATCAATTAAAATTCATGTCAATGCAATAATTTATGTTCTGTTACGTTAAATAATCAATAGAGAAATCAAACTAATATAATGAAGAAAATATTCAGCACAATCCTTTTCCTGTTTGTCTGCATCGCTGCCACGGCACAGATGTCAGAAGAACAAATCATCAGTTATTACCAGCAACAGAAAGAAGCGGGAAAAGACGAGAAACAGATTGCCAAAGAGCTGATTGCCAAGGGCGTGTCTGTCAGCAAGCTCCAGCAGCTCAGCCAGAAGTACAAGAACATGAAAGGCAAATCATCCGCCAACACAGACGATACCATCGACCGCAGCCGCATCAGCAACGGCGAGAAACGTCTTGAAGAGGATGATATGCTTTTTACATACGAAGAGGAAGACACAATGAAGATATTCGGCCACGACATCTTCCGCTCGAAGGAGCTGTCGTTCGAGCCGGGCATGAACATCGCCACTCCGTCGAACTACACCCTCGGTCCGGGCGACGAGGTGATTCTCGACATCTACGGCGCGTCGCAATACAGCGGCAGCTTCATGGTGTCGCCCGACGGGTACATAACCATCCCCGACGAGGGGCCCATCTCTGTTGCCGGGCTTAACGTGTCGCAGGCGCAGGCAAAGGTGAAACGCTCTATCGGCGCACACTACCAGGATTCGCAAATCAAGCTGACCATCGGACAGACACGCGCCATCACGGTCAGCGTCATGGGCGAGGTGAAGACCCCCGGCACATATAACATCTCCGCATTCGCCACTGTCTTCAACGCCCTGTATCTCGCAGGCGGCGTGAACAAGATAGGCACGCTGCGCGAGGTGAAGGTGTCGCGCAACGGACGTATCATCACCTCTGTTGACATCTACGACTACATCATCAACGGCAGGCTGACCGGCAATGTCATGCTTCAGGACAACGACGTCATCATCGTCGGGCCGTACAGCAGCCTCGTCAAAGCCGAGGGCCGCATCAAACGCCCGATGTACTATGAGATGAAGAAGAACGAATCGCTGCAGTCGCTTCTCAACTATTGCGGCGGATTCACCGGCGACGCCTTCAAGCAGAAGGTCCGCATTGAGCGCGTCTCTGACGACGGCCTCACAGTGCATAACGTTGACGAGTTCGACTTCTCATCTTTCCATGTCGCTGACGGCGACGTTATGGTTGTCGGTTCTGTTATAGAGAGATACAAGAACACGGTGAAGATAAGCGGAGCGGTGTTCAGGGAAGGACAGTATCGCCTTGACAGCAATGTCCATAGCGTGAAGACCTTGGTTGAGCAGGCAGGAGGCGTGATGGAATATGCGTCCACCACGCGTGCCGTCCTCCGCCGTATATGCCCCGACCGTACATACAAGACGCTCACCGTGCCCCTCGCATCCATCCTCGACGGCTCGTCGCCCGACATGGTGTTGCAGAACGAGGACGAACTCTTCATCTCGTCTTTCGAGGAACTGAACAAACAGCGCAACCTCTCCATATACGGCGAGGTGTTCAAACCCGGCATATACAAATATTCTGAAGGCGAGACGGTTGAAGACCTCATCACAGAAGCCGGCGGCCTCCTCGAATCGGCATCGCTGCTGAACGTCGAAGTGGCGCGCCGCATCTCCACGTCAGAAGAGAACGTCAACGGCAAGACGATGGCAACGATATTCTCTATCGTGCTGAAAGACGGCCTGCCGATTGAAGGCTCGACAAACTTCAAGCTCAAGCCGTATGACATCGTGACGATACACCGCTCGCCCGACTATCAGGAGCAGAAGGTGGTACACGTCTCCGGAGAAGTGAAGTTCGGCGGAATGTATGTCATCTCCAACAAAGAAGAACGTCTCACCGACATCCTGAAACGTGCCGGAGGGCTGACGCCTAACGCTTACGTCAACGGCGTGCAGGTGATAAGGAAAGTGTCGAAGAAAGAACTCGACATACAGCTGCTCAAACTTGAGGTGGCAAAGACGGCTGCCGACTCGTTGGAGATACAGAACCTGCTCGACAAAACGACATATAACGTAGGCGTCGATCTGCAGAAAGCGTTGGACAACCCGGGAAGCTCAAGCGACATCGTGCTTCATGAAGGCGATTCAATCTATGTGCCGCAGCTGAACAACGTGGTGAAGATAAGCGGCGAGGTGATGTTCCCCAACGTCGTGGCGTACAACGACGGGAAGTCGCCTTCGTTCTACATCAACCAGGCGGGCGGCGTAAGCAAGACAGGAAAGAAGAGCCTCGCGTATATCGTTTATCCTAACGGACAGGTGAGCAACATCCGCAAGGGCGAGATACTGCCCGGATGCGAAATCGTAGTGCCGACAAAGCCGGAAAAGAAAGTGGACACGCAACGGACGTCGCTGTGGCTCGCTGTCGCCAGCTCCGTCGCCACCATTGCCGCGGTGCTGATAACGGCATTGAAATGATTCAATTTAGTTGACGAGTTGACAAGTTGATAGTTTTGAAAGTTGACGAGTTGACAAGTTTACAAATACACATTTATTATATTATCCTAAAGGCTGAAACGACATACAGGTTTCAGCCTTTATTTTGAAAACCACCTTAGCGAAAAAGAAATATACATCATTTATTATGGACTACATGTCAGAAGAAGGCTACAACAAGATTGTGGCTGAACTTAGAGAACTTGAGACTGTTGAGCTGCCGCGTGTACGCGAAGCGATAGCCGAAGCGCGCGACCATGGCGACCTGAGCGAGAACTTCGAATACCACGCCGCGAAACGCGAGCAAGGCAGAATCCTCAGCCGCATACGCTTCAAACAACGCATTCTTGAGAACACAAGGGTGCTCGACCCCTCGTTGGTGAAGACAGATTCCGTCGGTCTGCTCTCAAGAGTGGAGATGACAAACCTTGCCAACCAGAAGAAGATGGCATATACCATAGTCAACTCGCACGAAGCAAACGTCAGCGAAGGCAAGATTTCTGTCAAGTCGCCCATCGCGCAGGCATTGAAAGGAAAGAAGGCGGGAGATGTCGTAAGCGTCAACGTGCCGGCAGGAATACTCAAGCTTCGCATCGACAACATAAGCATGTAGGAAGAGACAACTGACACAGCACGATGACAGCAGAAGTTTTCATTTTTGTCAACTGGATATGCCAACAGACAACACCTCCTGTTGTTGAAATGTCAAATTTGCTGTTTCACAAATTTACATAAACACATTACAAGTTGTAAGGAAGCCGAAAACATGAAAGAAAGAGTATAAAAATCAATATTTAAATAAGTATGAGATTGTAATATGTTGATATATAATATATTATAAATTATCGTAAAACTGCTGTGAAAAATATTCTGAAAAAATAACCTGTAATTCTTTTTTCATTCAAATTATTTGTTGTATCTTTGCAGACGGAAATTTTTCGGAAAATTCTGACGATGCTTTCTATGATGAAAGTTTTCCACAACGGATAACTTTTGTATCGCAAGAGGAGAAAAAGTTTTCCAAAAAGAAGAACTAACAAACTATTCATAACAACATTCACTCTTTACCAAAACATGGAAATAGGCAACTTTACCATTACCAAACGTGATGGTTCAAAAGATTCGTTCTCTTTAGACAAAATCATGAATGCCATCATCAAAGCGTTCAACTCTGTCAACGAGAAGATAGATCTGACGAACATATCAAAAATCATCAGCAACCTTGACATTCATGACGGTGTGACGGTTGAAGACATCCAGAACCAGACGGAGGTGGCCCTCATGAAAGAAGGCTACTACAACGTAGCGAAATCATTCATGCTCTACCGTCAGCGCCACACAGACACACGCGAGGAGCTCGACCGCATGAAGTTCCTCTCCGACTATTGCAAGGCGAAGAATGCCGCCACAGGGTCAAAGTTCGACGCCAACGCCAATGTCGAGCACAAGAACATCGCCACGCTGATCGGCGAGTTGCCTAAGGGCGCGTTCATCAAGCTGAACCGCAGGATGCTGACCGACCGCATAAAGGAGATGTACGGAAAAGACCTTGCCGACGAGTACATGCGCCTGCTGCAGACACATTTTATATATAAGAACGACGAGACATCATTAGCCAACTATTGTGCCTCAATCACGATGTATCCGTGGCTCCTCAACGGCACATGCGGCATCGGAGGCAACTCCACCGCGCCGACAAACCTCAAGTCGTTCTGCGGAGGCTTCGTCAATATGGTCTTCATCGTCAGCTCCATGCTCTCAGGCGCTTGCGCCACACCGGAGTTCCTGATGTACATGAACTATTTCATCGGCAAGGAGTATGGCATCGACTACTGGAAACACCCGGAAGCGCAGGCAGACCTCTCGCTGAAGAAACGCTCGATAGACAAAGTCATCACCGACTGCTTCGAACAGATTGTCTATTCAATCAACCAGCCGACAGGCGCACGCAACTTCCAGGCCGTGTTCTGGAACGTGGCATACTATGACAAGTTCTATTTCCATTCGCTCTTCGAGAACTTCTACTTCCCCGACGGCAGCCAGCCTGACTGGGACGGACTGTCATGGCTGCAGAAACGTTTCATGAAATGGTTCAACAAAGAGAGGACAAAGACAGTGCTCACTTTCCCCGTAGAGACGATGGCACTCCTCACAGAGAACGGAGAGCCGAAGGACAAGGAGTGGGGCGACTTCACCGCCGAGATGTATGCTGAAGGACACTCTTTCTTCACATACATGTCAGACAACGCCGATTCGCTGTCGAGCTGCTGCCGCCTGCGCAATGAGATACAAGACAACGGCTTCACCTACACCCTGGGCGCCGGCGGCGTATCGACCGGCTCAAAGTCTGTGCTCACCATCAACCTAAACAGGACTATCCAGTATGCCGTCAACAACGGCAAAGACTACCGCGAGTACCTCTCGTATATCATCGACCTCTGCCACAAGGTCCAGACAGCATACAACGAGAACCTCAAGGAACTGCAGAATAACGGCATGCTGCCTCTCTTCGATTCCGGCTACATCAACATCAACCGCCAGTATCTCACCATCGGCGTCAACGGACTTGTCGAAGCAGCAGAGTTCATGGGGCTGCGCATCAATGACAACCCGGAATACAAGGCTTTCGTACAGGAAGTGCTCGGACTGGTAGAGAAATACAACAAGCAATACCGCACAAAAGAACTGATGTTCAACTGCGAGATGATTCCGGCAGAGAACGTAGGCGTGAAACATGCCAAATGGGACAAGGAGGACGGATATTTCGTGCCGCGCGACTGCTACAACTCCTATTTCTATATAGTGGAAGACGATTCGCTGAACATCATCGACAAGTTCAAGCTACACGGCGCGCCATACATCGAACACCTGACAGGAGGCTCTGCGCTGCACATGAACCTCGACGAGCACCTCTCGAAAGAGCAATACAGGCAGCTGCTGCACATCGCGGCCATCGAGGGATGCAACTATTTCACCTTCAATGTCCCGAACACCATCTGCAACGAGTGCGGCACGATAGACAAACGCTATCTGCACGAATGTCCAAAGTGCCACTCGCACAATGTAGATTACATGACACGCATCATCGGCTATCTCAAACGCGTCTCAAACTTCTCTGAGGCACGGCAGATAGAAGCGAAGAAGAGATACTATGCCACCAAGGACAAGATGTGATTGACACATAAAGAATGATTAATGAGACTGTACCGCACAAACCGGTGCAGTCTCATTGTTTTTGACACATTCCGTGACACAGACGCCGATGCGCAGGCGGCAATAAAATGAAAAGAAATCTTAATAATTCTGACAATAGATACAGATGTTCGCAATTTTTTATACTTTTGCATCTTGAAAACCGAAACAAAACCAGAGCCGCATCATGGACAAAGTATCATCAATATATTATTTCCTGTCGAAATACAAATATCTGCTCACGTGCATCATCGGCACGGCGATAGTGGGATTTCTCGACTCGAACAGCATCTACCAACGTCTCGTGCTGCACTACGAGATAGAAGACCTGAAGGCTGAGATAGAAAAATACCGCAAGGTGTATAAAAACGACTCGAAACAGCTGCGCGACCTCGAACGCGACCCGAAGAACATCGAACGCATAGCACGCGAGAGATATTTCATGAAAGCCGATGACGAGGACATCTATGTCCTCAACATCGACCAGGAAGAATCAACCGACAAACAGCCTACAGAAAAACAATGAAGCAACCAACTAAACGCAACAACATAATCATGCTCACCGGCGGAATGGTGATGGTTCTCAGCGCCGGGCTTCTGATGCTCGCGGCGTTCAACAGCCAGCAGGCATGGGCGGCAGTGGCGCAGAAAACTGTCAGCATACTCTTTTTCATCGGAGCCATAGCATACACCGCCGCGCAACGGCAGATGGCATACGCCAGCACCGACTTCACCCTCAACCGCCTCTTCTCCCTGCAGTTCCTCTCCGGCTTCTGCTTCGTCATCGCCGGACTTGACATGACAGAGCAATACTGGACCATTCTGAAACCGCTCGTCGTGAAAGACATCGACAGCTATTTCATCTATCTTAGAGTGGTATATAACAACTGGGTGGTGCTGCTCCTCATCGGCGGACTGCTGCAGCTCTACACCTCGCACCGCATAGCGAATATCGAATCGAAGATGCAGGCCTGAGGCAGGCATATCAGAAGCCACGCAAGATGCTGCAAAAGAAAAAACAAAACAAGCCGCTTTTGTCATTTGCGCAACGACATAATCTTAAAAACCTATAAAACAAGCATACGATAAATTAAATAGCATAAATTTTTTTCATAACAAAGATATATCATATTATCTTTGCATTGATAAACCGATTCGTATGTGATGACAACTGACACATGCTGTCCTCTCAAAATCAAAAAAACTAATTGATGAAGAATATACTCTACGCCATACTTGCAGTGATGACCTGCGCGTCTTGCACAAAGTCGTTCAACATACAAGGAACGTCAAACATTTCGGCTTTGGACGGACGGATGCTCTATCTCAAGGCGATAAATAACGGAGAAATGAAGAAGATTGATTCGTGCGAGGTAGTACACGGACAGTTCAAGTTCTCCGGCTCCACTGATTCCACAAGCATGGCGACCATCTATATGGACGACGAGAGCGTCATGCCTCTTGTCATCGAAGAGGGCAACATCTCCATACAGCTCAACAACACCAAGCAGTCGTGCTCAGGCACCGACCTCAACGACCGCCTGTTCGAGTTCATAGAGAAATACAACAGCCTTCAGAGCAGATACAGCGACCTCGCGCATCAGGAGAACCAGGCCATCATGGACGGGGCTGACATGGATTCGGTGTATCTCGCACTAACAGCGGCGGCAGAGGAGATTGCCGTCGAGCAGGACAAACTCATCACGGGCTTCATCTGCGACAATTTCGACAACGTGCTGGGCCCCGGCGTCTTCATGATGGTCACGGCAGGCTACGAGTATCCTGCTCTCACGCCATGGATAGAGGACATCATGAGCAAGGCGTCGGACGCTTTCAAAAATGACGCCTATGTGAAAGAATACATCTCTGCCGCGCAGCGCAACCAGAACATCAGCAACGGCATGGAGATGCCCGCTGAGCCGCCGTTGCAGAACGTGCCAGTGCAACAGGTTGCGCCTCCCACGCCTTCAGACCTCGCCAAGCCGGAATAACAATACATTTTCCAATGACAACACTAATACACAACGGTACGATAGTCAACGAAGGAAAGATGTTCAAGGCGGACATCACCATCGTTGACGACACCATTTCAGACATTGCAGAAATACAGGACAAGCCCCGTGGTTGCTACGACAAGATTGTAGATGCTACGGGGTGTCTTATTATGCCCGGATGCATCGACACGCATGTGCATTTCAGAGAACCCGGACTGACACACAAGGCTGACATAGACAGCGAGAGCAGGGCAGCGGCATACGGCGGCGTCACCACATATTTCGACATGCCGAACACCAAGCCACAGACAACAACCCTCCAGACACTCGAGGAGAAACACGCGATGGCAAAGGACAAGAGCCATGTCAACTACAGCTTCTTCTTCGGAGCGACAAACGACAACGCGCATCTCATCAGAGAGCTTGACAGCAGCCGCGTGCCGGGCATAAAACTCTTCATGGGCTCGTCAACAGGCAACATGCTTGTTGACCGTGAACTGACATTGCACAACATCTTCGCCGCAGCCGCAGAGCGAGACATGATAGTCATGGCACATTGTGAAGACACCGGAATCATAAACCGTAACATGCAGAAGATGCAAGAAGAATACGGTGACGACCCGGATGTCAGCCTGCACCCCCTTATACGCTCGGCAGAGGCGTGCCTCGCGTCATCAACGAAAGCCGCAGAGATGGCATTGCGCCACGACGCAAGGCTGCACATCGCACACCTCACCACGAAAGACGAGCTTGCGCTGCTCGGCAAACCCGGCATCACAGGAGAGGTGACACCCTCGCATCTGCTCTTCTCTGACGAAGACTACGCCACGGCAGGCTCTCTCATAAAGTGCAACCCCGCCGTGAAAACCTCCGCTGACCGCCACGCCCTCCGCCGCGCCGCTGCTGAGGGACGGCTCTCCACCGTAGCTACCGACCATGCGCCGCACGCCATCGAAGAGAAACAGGGCGGGGCAAAGAAAGCCATGTCCGGGATGCCGATGATACAATTCTCGCTCCCCGCCATGATGTCGCTCGTCGATGAGAACGTCTTCGACCCGCCGGCCGTCGCCAGGCTGATGTGCCACAATCCCGCCTCTCTCTTCAGAATATGCGGCAGGGGCTTCCTGCGCAAAGGATACAAGGCAGACATCACAATCCTGTCGGACAACGCGCCCTACGTCGTTGACAAAACAATGATACAGAGCAAATGCGGATGGAGCCCCGTAGAGGGAAGACGGTTCAACTGGAAAGTGGTACACACCTTCTGCAACGGGCGCCATATCCTCAACGACGGCACGTTTGACGAGACAGCACGCGGCGAGGCCATACTCTTCGGCAACACATAGTCAGCCAAGAGGGCAGGACTGCAAGCCCAGCCTGCCCGCAACGCAACAGCGGCACATCAGGCAACACACATACATACATCACAAAATCCGACAAACAAGCACGAAACGACGATGAACGGCATCTTGCGATTCATATACCACATTTACCAGATTTTCATCCTTCTCCCCGTAGTGGTGCTCGACACCGCCATCGTAGGGTCGGCAGTGATGCTTGTCTGCCCGCTGTGCACCAAGCAGGGCAGCATACGTTTCAGCAGCTTCATGGGCAGGCTGTGGGGAAAGGTCATCGTCCGCGCCACGCTGCTGCCCGTCGAGCTGGAAGGGATGGAAAATATTGACAGCAAGCAGAGCTACATTGTTGTCGCCAACCACCAGAGCTGTTACGACATCTTCCTCATCATCGGATATTTCCGCCAGTCGCTGCGGTGGATGATGAAAGCGTCGCTGATGAAGATACCCTTTCTCGGAGGAGCGTCAAAGACAAGCGGCTTCATCCCCGTTGACACCTCTTCGCCGAGCAAGATACACGAGACATGCGACCATGCGCTGAAATCCATCACCAACGGCGTCTCGCTCGTCGTCTTCCCCGAAGGGCGGCGGTCATACACCGGCGAACTGGGGCAGTTCAAGCGAGGGGCGTTCATGATAGCCGACCGCCTGCAGCTGCCCGTGCTGCCCGTCACGCTCCGCGGCACATACGAAGTGATGCCCCGCCAGCGAGATTTCAAGTTCGCGCGGAGGCACAAGCTGACCATGCAAGTACACCAGCCTGTCTTCCCCGTCTCCTCTGGACATGAGAACATCGAATATCTGAAGAACGAGAGCTATCGCATCATCAAATCCTCGCAAGAAAACCCAAAAAACACATAAGCCAGAAGAATGAAAAAGACATACTACAACAACCAGCCGTCAGACTACACCTATCACGAAGTGGAATACGACGCCCCGCTGCTCGAATATCTCGTGAAAAACATCAAGATGTCGCGCAACAAACTCAAGGACACTCTTCAAGGCAGAGGAATCAGAGTGGGCGGCAAGACAGTGACACAGTTCGACTTCCCCCTGAAACGCGGCATGAAACTCGCCATAAGCAAATCAAAACGCAACAACCTCTTCAAGAGCAAATGGCTGAAACTCATCTACGAAGACGATTTCCTCGTTGTCATAGAGAAAATGCCCGGCATATTGTCGATGGCGGCGGGACACAGCTCGCTGAACGTGAAGACTATCCTCGACGACTATTTCCACCGCTCACGGCAGAAATGCCGCGCGCACACCGTCCACCGCCTCGACCGCGACACATCCGGGCTGATGGTATATGCAAAAGACATGGAGACTGAGCAGATTCTCGAACACAACTGGCACGACATAGTATATGACAGACGCTATGTGGCTGTCGTGGCGGGAGAGATGGAAGACGACGACGGCACCATAGCCAACTGGCTGAAAGACAACCGCGCGTATGTCACCTACTCGTCGCCCGTTGACAACGGAGGGAAATATGCCGTCACACATTTCCATACATTGAAACGCGCGACAGACTACTCTCTTGTCGAATACAAGCTCGAGACAGGCAGGAAGAACCAGATTCGCGTGCATTCAGCCGACATGGGGCATCCCGTATGCGGCGACGTGAAATACGGCAACGGCAGCGACCCGCTCCACCGCCTCTGCCTCCACGCCTACATGCTGCATTTCACACACCCCGTCACGCAAGAGCCAATGGAGTTCTCTACACCCATTCCGGTACAGTTCAGAAAACTGTTCTGATACAACGTAGCCTTTCCTGACACACCATCATCAGCAAAACAACCTCATCAATGGAAAACCTCATTTACTACGCGGCGTGCCTCATCGCCGTCATCATCGGCATATATCTCTTCAAAAGATTCGTGGGATGCCTCATCAGAAGCGTCATCACCATCATCTTCATCGCCATCCTCGCATATATCTACGTCTATTACATCGCATGACGCGTCTGCCGCACGGCAAGACAAAGCCACCGCGACAGACGACAACAGCCCCGAAGAATGCGAAACAACAGCATCACACCCGTACTCTGCATCACCGGCTCTGACAGCACCGGAGGCGCAGGCATACAGCCCGACATACGCACCATCAGCGCCATGGGCGGCTATGCCGTGACAGCCATCACCACACTGTCGTACAACACAGCCGACGGCGAGTTCGAGATATACGACATACAACCTGACATCATACGCCGGCAGATTAGCACCATCATCTCTGCCTGCCATCCGCACACCGTGAAAATCGGACTGCTGCGCTCGCCCGAAACGGTGAAATATGTCCGCGACGAGATACAGGCATGCCGCAACGTCATCCTCGTGCCCGGCACGATATCGGCAAGCGGCAGACAACTTGTCGACGACCAGACCGTCGATGCCATCATAAGCCTCCTCGTGCCCGAGGCGATGCTGCTCGTCGTGAGATGCAGCGAGGCGGAACGCATGACAAGCCATGCCGTGCGTTCTGAGCAGGACATGATACAAGTGGCGAAGAAACTGCTGAAGCTTGGAGCGAAATCCGTGCTGCTGCGAGGGGCGAGAATCACAGAAAACTATATCACCACACTCTTCTTCGACGGAGAGAACCAACTCTTCTTCTCTTCGCAAAACACCGAAGGATGGCTCATGCACGGCGTCAGCGGAGCATTGTCGTCTGCCATCGCCACACGCATCGCATTGGGCGACGACATCATCGGCGCCATACATCATGCACACGACTACCTGCATCGACAAATCGTATATTCCGTCAGCCAACAGCCGTCACACCAGCGGCCATACGACATCTACAACGCATTCATCGCACTTGTGGCAAAACACTACAAGTGCCGCCACAAGATACCTTTCTACGCCGATGAGCTGAACATCTCAACAAGATACCTCTCTTCTGCAACACACACCGCAGTGGGCAAATCACCTAAAAGCGTCATCGACGAATATCTTGTAGAAGAAATAAAGGTGATGCTGAAGACGCCCACCCTCAACGTGCAGGAAATAGCCAACCTCCTCGGCTTCTCATCACAGACGGTGCTCTGCCGCCTCTTCAAACAAGTCACATCAAAGACACCCGTAGAGTTCAGGCTGACATGATTTACGCAAGAAACTCAATACTGGCTTGGTAAGGAAAGAGGGCTTAGGTTGGGCACAGCAATAAACGAGTGTGACAGTTGTGACAGTGTGACAGTTAAAAAAAGCACCCCTCACACATCGCCTTTCTCTTCTTTATTATTTATAACTTATTGATATATAGTTAGTTATATATAATATTATATAAATATAGAAGAGTTGACACCCCTTTCAAAAACATCTGTCACATCTGTCACAACTGTCACAAAAGCGACCTTGTTTTCCGTAAAAGCCTGAATATTAAAGAATTATATACTAACACTCAGTTCCTGTTGTGTTACAATTTCTCTCTACAAAGCAATTTTTCCTTTGTCTTTTGCACTAAAAACCACGTTTTTCAGCCTCAAAACACTATTCATCAATCTCATGAGCACATATCGTCCGCAGCGAAAAGAGCACTCAGTCTTTGCGAATTTTGCCCGTAGAAGTTGCGAATGACGCACATAGAACCGGCAATCAGGCCTCTTTGCCGGCGAAAAAGCCTGAAACAGTCAAAACGTATTGTCACACAATTGAGACTGACAAGATGCTGTCGGCAGCCCGGAACCTTATTATTTCTTAATTTATAGCCGCCGATACAACGGAATCGGCAAAAAAACATTAACTTTGCATAACATCTAATTTATAAAAATACACGACAAAACCCTTGAGACATGGAATATCAGGTATCTGCCCGTAAATACCGTCCTATGACGTTTGCATCCGTTGTCGGCCAGGAAGCGCTGACGACAACGCTGAAGAATGCAATATCGAGCAACAAACTGGCGCACGCATTCCTCTTCTGCGGCCCCCGCGGAGTGGGGAAGACCACATGCGCCCGCATATTCGCCAAGACGATAAACTGTGAGCACCCCACACCCGACGGCGAGGCGTGCGGAGAGTGTGAGAGCTGCCGCGCTTTCCTCGAACAGCGCTCATACAACATCTTCGAGCTTGACGCCGCGTCGAACAACTCTGTAGAGAACATCAAGCAGCTGATGGAACAGACACGCATCCCGCCGCAGATAGGGAAATACAAGGTGTTCATCATCGACGAGGTTCACATGTTGTCAACACAGGCTTTCAACGCCTTCCTCAAGACACTTGAAGAGCCGCCATCATACGTCATCTTCATCCTCGCGACGACAGAGAAGAACAAACTGCTGCCCACCATCATCTCAAGATGCCAGATATACGACTTCGACCGCATGACGGTGGCAAACACCGTCAACCATCTGAAAATGGTGGCAGAGCGCGAGGGATATACATACGAGGAGGAAGCTCTCGAACTCATAGCAGAGAAAGCGGACGGCGGAATGCGCGACGCGCTCTCCATCTTCGACCAAGCCGCCAGTTTCTGCCAAGGCAACATCACAGCCGAGAAAGTGTCGAAAGACCTCAACCTTCTCGATATAG
>CALZMB010000023.1 GCA_945788485.1 uncultured bacterium
GCGTATGCGCTTGTGGCGAAATTGGTAGACGCGCCAGACTTAGGATCTGGTGTCTCACGACGTGTAGGTTCGAGTCCTATCAGGCGCACCCGATAAAATGCTAAGTAGTTTATTATAAACTATTTAGCATTTTTCATTTAATAAAATTGCTACTGTTTTTGCTACTGTTTGCCTGAATAACTCCCATTTCAGCCTCAGCAAAGGAACGAAAAAAGCGACCATCCATCACGGACAATCGCTTTAAATGTTCAATTAAAATTAGCCGTTATGGCTATATTCAGGCGCAAAGATACAACTTTTTCCCCACATTCCTACACGTTATTAACATCTTTCATAAAACTTTTAAAGGTGTCTTCATCTTCTGCAACCATTCTCGAAAGTTCCTCATAATTCAGCCCCAACTCCTTGCAGTTCTTCAAAAGTACCGTTTGAGCGTCCCTGAGAGTTCTAAACACTGGGTGAGGTTCTAACTTCTCCCCATAACGTGTTTGTACCACTACCGTGGTACTTTCCAACGTCACCAACTCTTTACGGCAAAGTTCCATTGTGTTGAGGCTTATTGCCTAATTTTTATAAAAATTGTTTATTCCCACTTCAAATTGTTCTTTAGTCATAAGAAATCGTTATTATTGGTTGGTATTATCATGCAAGCCTCAAAGTTCCGCAAATCCAAAATTTTACTCAACGGCTCGCAAAGGTGGGGGCGAGGTTTCCTGCGGCGGCCACCCTCTTAAAAAAACACACCCCCACCTCAGGGCTTGCAAACATTCTTGCACATCTTGGAGAAAACTTTGCTCCACTTCCCCAACTTCTGCAAATGTTCTTGCAGTTTCAACTCTTCGGCAAAGGCCCTCACTCTGTTTGGTCTGAGGCTTGGGTTACAAATAGGTGCAAAGGCTTGCAATCGCACCACCTGACACGCACACACAAACGGCTCTTTGTTGGTGTGTCTGACTGCAAATAAAGCCATCAGGGCAACCGCAAAGGAAACATCAGGGGTTTCATCATCTTTCACCATATTAGGCTCTATAATGCAACGGTACAACTCATCTATTACAGAGGCTGCAAAGTTTGCCTTTTCCTTTGGCTTCATTGCTTTAACTTCCACCTCTGCCTCCGTGCCATTAAACAAAGAAACAATCAGGGTATTAAAGAAAGCCTTTAGCAATCTTTCCTTTTGTTCCTTGCCGTTCTCTGCCTGAAAGCACATAAACGGTTCACTTCCTGAGTTTGTCGTAAACTCTGCCAACACTACATTTTCAAATATCTTCCTCATTGTTATCTTTTCCATAATTTATGTTACTAAAATCGTCTTCAACACTCTTCGCTCTTCTCGCCTCCGATAATTGCCAATAAACAGAGGCAACGGTGGCACTTGGCAACGTTGAGGCTGAGGCAATCAAATTGTTATACTTGGTATCAGCTGCCGCCTCATCGTACTTTTCAGGACACAAAGCCGAAAGCCTATGGAACATTACTCTTCCATCCTCCCCAAACGTTGAGGCTATGGCAAGCCCCATCTTTACCCATTCCTCATAATTGGCAAAAGCCATCAGGTTCTCAGCCTCAGCCTTTTCAATGGAAAGTAACATCTTTACCGCCTCCGTGGTATTGTCTGCCCTCTCCCTATCAGGTGGCAACCTTGCAGCTTGCAGCACATAAGGGAACGGCTTCACGTTCTCGTTAATGTATGGTGTGCCATCATCCGACACAAAGAAAGCGTGTGCCACATCTTTGCAAGCCTCATCGGCAATCATTCCATAACGTTTCAGAAAATACCTCACGGCCGCCATATAATGCTCCTTGCGCTTCTCTGTGGAGTGTATCGGTAATATCACCCTCCATCCCTTACCACTACACGAAAGACCACAATACAACGTATAGGGGTCGCCCTCCACTACTTGCTTGAAAGCCCTAAAAGCTAAGTTTGGTCTTTTCGTGTTAGGCTCATTGTCCTTGCCATCGAAATCTAAGGCAATCAGGGGAACGGTCTCAGTTATTTTATTGGCTCGCCTCTCCTTGGTGAAAACTCCCATCGCAAATAAAGGCAACTTCTTTTTGAGTTCCTTTTGTTCGCTACTATGATACTCAACGGCTCGCACCGCCTCCACTTGCTCCTTGTATTCGCCACTTGTTAAAATGGTTCTCAGGGGCTGAGGCTTTTTGTCCGCCATCGCTCGCACATCTTTAAACGTGCTTACCTTAATATCTAAATACTGCTTCATACTAATTCGTTTTTATTGTTTAGTGCAAAGGTGCAAATTAGTGCAAATCAGGTGTCTTGCACCAAATTCGCAATAGTGTTTTTGTGTTAGTGCAAGCGCACCCCTATAGGGGTGCTTGCACTTGCACTAAATATTGCACCGCTTTTCGCCCTTGTTTTCCTGAGTTGGTGCAAAAGCCATTTTTGCACTAAATCGGGTCATTATCCACTAACACGTATTTCTTACCATCAACCTTTATAATGCTGGAATCCTTGGCAAACTTTATTTTGTTCTTTGCCGTTCTCTCAGCCACTGCCGCCTCCATCATATACTTTTCGGTGAGTTCCTTATAAGTGAATCCATCAGGCGCTCCCTCAAATATAGTGTTCATCTTTGCCAATACCTCCTTTAAATCCTCTTCGCCCTTGGTGGTCTTTACATCAGGCGACCAAATAGGCACACCGTCCGCACCTATGGAAAAAGAGAAATCAGGAATGGCAATATTTCGGCAATCGCTTTCGGAGACATTAAAAGTGCCCTCATTCTTTTTCACCTCGAAAACATCAGAGGCTTTTTGTAGTAACAACGTGCCTAAATGTCCTTTCATATCGGAATCATCTTTGCGCTTGTTGGTATGCAATACGTTTATTATCGCCACATCATTCTCAGCCGAAAGCCTCATCAGGGAGTTAATAATTTCGCTTGACTGCCCCACATCGTTGAAATCCTCCAACAAATCGGCTACTCCATCAATTACCGCCACTGTGGGAGCGTTTTCCCTGACTACCCTTTCAATGATAGGCAACCGCTCGGAAATTGCAGCAGAGCGCAAAGAATAAGCCTTAAAGCGTTCATTGTTCCGCTCCGTGCTCCACTTCATCAGGGAGTAAACACGTCTTGCAAGTGCTGCCGTGTTTCTCTCGTTTTGCTCCGTGTCGAAATACAATACCTTTGCACCATCTTCAACGGCTTCAAATTGAAAATCCTTGCACCCCATCACGCTTGCAATGAAAACAGTACAAAGAAAACTCTTTCCGTTCTTACTCTTCGCCTTTACTGCCTGAATGTCGCCCCTTGGTAATGTCCCCACACCATTCAGGCGCACCGTAAAACGTGGCTCTGGGTAAACCTGAGTAATGTCTATTTCGTAAGCCTCAGAGGTTTCACACAAGCCCCAACGTTTTGCAGCCTCAGCCCCAAACGGCTTTCTTGCTTCCCTGACTGCCATCTGCACCTCTTTAGGCAAATCGTCCATCAGGTCGTAAAACTTGTATTGCTTCATCCTCTGCCCTCCAATAGCTTTTCAATGTCCGACAACTTGTAATAAACCGAATTGCCCACCTTTGACGGTACTAAATACTTTGTTTTCTTCCATCGCCACAAAGTATTTTCCGACACGTTCAACTTTTCGGCTGCCTCCTTTTGGGTGAGATAGCTTTCAGGTGTCTTCTGTTTGCTGCCTATATTGATAGCCTCATTAATCAGGCTCAAAGCAAACTCTTTCAAGTCTGTGGGTGTAACTGTTATTGCAACGTTCGCACCGCTTTCTAACAAAGTTTCTATTCTCATATTATAAACGTTTTATTTCCCTTTTGCGGCTCTCGGTGTCTGTTTGGGCTTCTCCCCACCTATTCCGTTTCAAGAATGGCAAAGGAGCAAACAGAGGCGACCCCTTGCCATAACTTGACGGTGCAAAATTAAGCCGAATCTCAGGAAATAAAACACTCAGGGGAATCAGGGTAAAAAATAGGTAATAAAAAGGGAATGCCATAAAGGAAAAGTATAACACGGTTCACCCCAATAGCAGTAAATAAAAAAAAGAGGCTTTCGCCTCCCTTATTTTGCGTCCTCTCGAAATGCTTTAAAATTATCGTACGTTATTCGATTTTCCCCCTCTTTTCGCTCGGGTGCAATCTCCCAAAAATCATTTAGAAACGTTTTGCCCAAAGTGCCACAACCTTTTATTTTGGTATCATAAAGCTTTTTTAATTGCCTTGCCTTGATAGTACCCAACGAATAAAAGAAAGCGTCCATATCCTCAATATAGCTCCCATATTTCAGGCGAAAAGCCGCTTTTGCTTGGCTCACCTGAGAGTTCTCCGTGTCGGTGTCCTCTCCCTCAATCTCCCCTATTTCTTGGAGATACCCCCTAACTTTGCCGCTGAGGCTAAAAGTCAAATCAGGGAATCCACCACAAACAAAGTAGCGCAATTTCTGCCACTTACCAAACATCAGGTGGCTTTCCTCTTCATCGTACCCATTGCGCCAACGAAAATAAAAGTTTCGTTCTTGCGTGAAAACATCTTCCACTAAATCGCTTGCAGTATCTTCTAAGTCTATATTATCATCATACACAACAGAGGAAATAAGGCTTTGCGCCCATTCCTCTAATACGTGGTCGTTCACTTGGGGAAATCTCATTTTGTCTTTTACGACTTCCATTTTATCGTAAAAATCGGTTTCTCCATCCACCCAGTTAATTAATTTATCTTCAAATGTTAGCCAAACCTTTTCCATATCTCAGCCTTTTTTTAGTTCTTGGTACTTCTGTTATTATCTCGCAAAAGGAGTTCCGTTAATTGTGTCGTTAATTGCATTATCTGCCGACTTTGCGCCTCTATGATAGAAAGCAAACGGTTTATGGTTTCGCCATCGTTTACACCTGAGTTTATAATATTGCTGCTAACGTTTGTGTTATTATCTCCTATAACTCCATTATTAACGTTTATCGTAATATTAGCCCCATTGCCCACCATAACAAGCCCACCGTTTGCAGCCTCATCAGGTACTCCCTTAAAGCCATTTTCTTTCAGCAGTTTAAAAGCTGTCTCCACTTCTGCCTTTACCACATTCGCCATAAAGCCCTCCTTTACCCTAATTGGTTGATTACATCTAACAAAGTGGAATCCTCGATTTTACGATAACGTGAAAAAGCTTTCGACCCCTCAACGTGTCCGCTCATCTTACCAATTATATTCGGGTCGCTCACCTTAAAGTAAGCATTGCCCACAAAGGTACGTCTTGCCAAATGACTACTTGCAATTTCATTGATAGGCTTTATTTCGTTCTCCCCTGACTTTGGATTTCTTACTACCACATTGCGAGTTATCCCCACCTTTGTAAATATCGCCTTTATAGCTTCATTGTACTTCTGTGGTGTAATGAATGGAAACAAACGACCATCAGGGACACTCCCTTTGTACTTCTCTATCAGTTCCACCGCTTTAGGGTGTAATGGTACACGTGCTTGCAAAGTTTGGTCGCCCTCATCCTTTGTTTTGTGTGGAGCGTAAATCAACACACCATTTATTATATTATCCTCTGTTAGCTTTATCAAGTCGCCCACACGGCAACCGACAAAGCATTGAAATACAAAAATATCTCTTTGCACCTCCAAACTCTTAGAGCCTGATAAATCGAAATCCGCAATATCGTTTCTTTCCTCTATGGTGATATAATAAGGAGTGCCAAACTTTTCACTTCCAATCTTTATACCGTCAAATGGTCTGTTTTTCGTTTTGTCGGTTTCATAAAGCCACACAAAGAAAGCCTTTAGCTTCTTGGTGAGTTTAACAAGTGTGTTATCGCCTCTAACCACTAACTTACATTGCCCTCTCTTTACTCCAATAGGGTAACTTTTAAGTAACTTCTGAAAGATTTTAGGGTATTCCTCAGACAAACTCTTTTCGTTTCTCAGGTAGTCCAAAAAATCCTCTATGTCGGTACGTGTCACTTTATCCACATCGAAAGAGAAATCTTTGTCCTCCGTGGCTCTTCTGAATCCCTCATAACGTGCCACATCACGCACAAGTACACGAATGGCTTTCGTGTGGTCTACTGAAAAATCTTTCTTTGCCAAATACTCCTCAGCCAATTCATAAAATGTCTTTTTAGCCTCAACCTTTGGAGCAAATTTTTCAGGGTGGTTAAATCTATCCACCACCTCCTTAAACCAAACAGAGTTTATTTGCTCTTTGGGAGTGTCTGACACTTTGCCCATGATGTAGGCGCAAAGGTCATTCATCTTCTTTAATTGGTCTTCGTGGTACTGCACATCGTTTCCCACTTTGCGCCTATTAACCACTATCTCCCCATTACGGAAATTATCAGGTGTAACAAAGATACCCGACTTTGAACGCACAAAATAATCATTGCCATTTTTCAGGCTAATCAGTACTTCCGCTAAATTCGTGTCGGCTTGTACCTTTGTAGATAAACGTTTGTATATTGCTGCCATAACTCATATAATTTTAATTGAACGCTGCAAAGATAAGACTTTTATTTCAGACTGCCAAACATTACAGTAGCAATTTTAGTTTTTGCTACTGTTTTTGCTACTGTTTAACCTAATAAGATAAAATCCTATATAATGAAACGTTATAAGCGGACAACTAATAATTATTGATTTTCGGATATTTACATTATCTTTCCTTTTATGGCTTATATATCTGCTTTTATACATTGTGTTCCTATCAGGCGCACTGACACATGAAAGAAGCGGGACATCCCTGGCATCTGACGATGCACACGAGATGTCCCGCTTCTTTAGGGTGGTTCTATAAATTATTCGACAAGTCTCATCAATTTCATAGTTCCCACCGTAGATAAATTTTCAGAGCAGTGTATAACGTCTTGCCATCTTTCGTTCTCTTTTCGGTTCAAACTGTAAGTTCGTTCGGTCACAATGCCCGCATTGCTCCCTTTCTCACTTACACTTTGACCTCGAAAATAGAATCGAAATCTGGCAAGGCTAATTTATAGAACCACCCTTTATTATTATGTACGCATACATATAAATATATGCGTCGTTCAGAGATGCTCTTTTATCTGCTCTATGAGCCGGGCGTATTCTTCGTCCGTCTTATACACCTCGCCGGGGTTCATGCGGAACAGTCCGGGATAGTCCGGGCCGCCAATATACTTCGGCACGAGATGGAAATGGAGGTGGGAGAGAGTGTCGGAGAAGGCGCCGTAGTTGATCTTCTCAGGGTTGAATGCCTTCTGCATGGCACGCGTCGCCTGAGCCACGTCTGCCATGAAAGCGTTGCGCTGCTCGTCAGACAGCTCGTTCAAGTCGTTCACATGCTCGTCGTAGGCTACGAGGCATCTGCCATGATAGGTCTGCTCTTTGAAGAGGAAAAGACGTGAGACACGGAGATGACAAATCTCAATCATCAGGCTGTGGAGAGTCTCATTGTTGGTGCAATAGAGACATGATTTAGGATCGCTGTACATGATGGTTTGTTTGATTTTTTCAGGTTAGTATAGATAATTTGCATTGCAAAACTAAAAATAATTTCTGAAGAAAACGAATAATTAGGAGTTTTTTTTGTAATTTTGCGCATTATTTGTAATTACAAAGATTATCACAAGAGATTTTACAATATTTTTTCAGGTAAGGCTGCATGCGACACATGTCGCTCTATCTGCCGTCAACGAACGAGACAAAGAATGAGACAATCCGTATCCGAAATCCTGCGCACCACCCCCGAGACACTTTTCAGTTTCGAAGTGCTGCCTCCGCTGAAAGGCAAGAGCATCGAACAGATATACAAGACTATCGACCGCCTGCTGCCTTTCAATCCCGCTTTCATCGAGGTGACGACACACAGGTCAGACTATGCCTACCGCGAGGTGTCGCCAGGGCATTATGTCAGGTTCGAAGACCGTCTGCGACCAGGCACGGTGGCTGTGTCGTGCGCGATAAAGCAGAAATACAACGTGCCGGTAGTGCCGCACATCATCTGCTCGGGCAACACACGGCAGGAGACGGAGAACGAGCTGATTGACCTCTCGTTCTTCGACATCTACGACCTCCTGGTTCTGCGCGGAGACAAATCGAAGGCGGACAACCGCTTCATACCGAAAGAGGGCGGATGCCGCTATGCGTCGGAACTGTGCGAACAAATCAACGAGTTCAATGCCGGCAGGCTAATCTTCGGCGATACGCACGACATGTTGTCGAGAGGCCACTCCTTCTCGTATGGCGTGGCAGGCTATCCTGAGAAACACGACGAGGCGATGTCGATGCAGGCTGACATGGACGCATTGAAAAAGAAGGTGGACATGGGCGCCGGATATATCGTGACACAGATGTTCTTCGACAACCGAAAATATTTCGCATTTGTAGAGCGTTGCCAGAAAGCCGGCATAAACATTCCTATCGTGCCGGGGCTGAAACCTATCGGCACACTCAACCATTGCACGATGCTGCCACGAACATTCCACATTGATTTCCCTGACCGCCTCGTCTCTAAACTGCAACGCTGCGAGACGAACGACGATGTGAAAAAGGTGGGCATAGAATGGTGTGTGAGACAATGTCAGGAACTGCGAGAGGCGAAGGCGCCATGCCTGCATTTCTACACGATGAACGCTGCCACTGCCATAGAGCAGATAATGAGAAGCCTGTAGAAACATGACAAAAGCATAACTATGAGAATATCAGAAGCATTGCAGAGACGACGCCTGCTGCTCGATGGCGCAATGGGCACCATGGTGCAGGAGCGGGGATTGAGAGAAGAGGATTTCAGAGGCGCGCTGTGCCAAGGATGCGGCATACAGATGAAAGGCAACAACGACATCCTCACCCTCACGCGACCCGATGTGGTGGGCGACATACACTACGCTTATCTCGAAGCCGGAGCGGACATCATCACCACCGACACCTTCTCGGCACAGCGAATCTCGCAACGCGAATACATGCTCGAAGCGAAAGTCGCAGACATAAACAGAGCTGCGGCACGCATCGCACGTGACGCCATCAGCCGTTTCGAGGCGGAACACCCTGCCACCGCCGGCACACACTACATTCTCGGAGATGTCGGTCCGACAAGCCGGATGCTGTCGATGAGCGACGATGTCACCGACCCCGCGGCAAGAAGCATCACTTTCGACGAGCTATGCGACGCATACACCGAGCAGATAAAGGTGCTCATCGAAGAGGGCGTTGACGGCATATTGCTCGAAACGGCATTCGACACGCTGAACGTGAAAGCTGCCATCGCGGCATACGAGACGGCGAAAGCGGAGGTCTGCACAGAGGGCGACATACCGCTCTTTGTATCAATGACCATCTCTGACGCATCCGGACGAATACTCTCCGGACAGACCATAGAGGCTTTCGTAGAGACGGTGATGTACGCAAAACCACTCGCCATCGGACTGAACTGCGGCATGGGGGCGCAGGCGATGGTGCCGTATCTGAGACGTATGCAGAAGGCTGTTGGCGGACGATGCTACATCTCGTGCCACCCCAACGCCGGACTGCCAAACCAGATGGGACAATACGACGACACGCCAGACGACATGGCGCAACAGATGCAACCATTTGTGGAGGAGAATCTGGCAGACATCATCGGCGGATGTTGCGGCACAACGCCCGCACACATACAACGCATGAGAGACCTGTGCGACAGCGCTGACGCAGCGTATGACGGATGTCTGGAGAGCAGGAAAAGCCCGCACGACAGCGGCGACATGCTGACACTGACAGGACTGGAGGCTTTCAGATACAGCAGCGACGACTTCATCGCCGTCGGCGAACGTTGCAACGTAGCCGGCTCAAGAAAATTCCTGCGGCTCATAAACGAGAAGAAATACGACGAGGCACTCGACATAGCACGCTCGCAGGTTGAACACGGAGCGATGGTGGTGGACGTAAACATGGACGACGGACTGCTCGACACGCAGGCGGAGATGACGACATTCCTCAACATGCTGATGTCCGACCCGTCAGTGTGCCGCGTGCCGGTGATGATAGACAGCAGCGTATTTGATGCCGTAGAGGCTGGACTGAAATGCTGTCAGGGGAAATGTATCGTCAACTCCATCTCGCTGAAACAGGGCGAAGAGGCTTTTATCAGAAATGCGAAACGAGTGAGACGCCTCGGGGCGGCAGTCATTGTCATGCTATTTGACGAAGAGGGACAGGCAACTGACTACACACGACGCATCGACATAGCCGCACGAGCATACAGGCTGCTCACAGAGAAGGCAGGCATGGAGCCGTGCGACATCATCTTCGACCCGAACATTCTCACCGTAGCGACGGGAATGGACGAGCACCGCAACTACGCACGGCATTTCATCGAGGCTACGGCATGGATAAGACAGAACCTGCCCGGCACAAGAATAAGCGGAGGACTGTCGAACCTCTCGTTCGCTTTCAGAGGCAACAACAGCATACGCGAGGCGATGCACTCTGTCTTCCTGCATCACGCGAGGAAAGCCGGAATGGGAATGGCGATAATGAACCCTATGACAGCGGTGAGATATGAAGACATTCCTGACGATGTGCGCCAAGCCATCAAAGCTGTGATAATGAACGAGAGCGACGACGCGACTGAACGCCTCATTGCCATCGCTGCTGAAATAGCGAGACAGAAAGAGGCAGAGAAAGCGGCTGCGCAGGGAAAGAACAAACATCACACAGAGACAACCCAAGACAACAGCACAGCACAACAGGAAGAGGGCGACATGCCGGAGGCACGCCTCGTAAAGGCACTGATGCAGGGCACGGCAACGGGCATCGACGACGACCTGCACACGCTCATGAACCGAGGCATGACACCGCTGGAAATCATCGGCGGACCGCTGATGGAGGGGATGAACCGCGTCGGAAAGCTATTCGGCGAAGGAAAGATGTTCTTGCCGCAGGTGGTGAAGACTGCACGTACGATGAAGAAAGCGGTAGATATCGTCATGCCGCCTGCAGAAGCCAACGCCGAGGGGGAAGGCCCTACGCCTGACAACGCTGCAAAAGCCGGGACGGTGGTGATGGCGACTGTGAAAGGCGACGTACACGACATAGGCAAGAACATCGTAGGAGTGGTGATGGCTTGCAACGGCTTCAGAATCATCGACCTCGGCGTGATGGTGCCCGCCGGCCGCATCGTGGAGGAGTGTGTGCGCATCAAGGCGGACATCGTTTGTCTCTCGGGGCTTATCACACCAAGCCTCGACGAGATGTGCCATGTCGCTGAGGCTATGCAGAAAGCCGGACTGACAACACCGCTGATGGTGGGAGGCGCCACTACATCCGAGATTCATACCGCTGTGAAGATTGCTCCGCTATATGCCGGAGGTGTGTTCCACATGCGCGACGCATCGCAAAACCCTGTCACCGCCATGCGTCTGATGGATTCAACCACACGCGAAGAGACCTTGCTTGCCAACCGCTCGCGACAGCAACGCATACGCATGGCGCAACAGCAGAAAGAACAGAGAATGAAGATACACCACGCCACAAGCAGCGCACTCGGCGAGCCGTCGGCACTGCAACGGCGCTTCTCATGCAATTGGGAGAGTTTCTCCCCTGCCCTGCCGCCGTTTGTGGGATGCAACAAGGTGAGGCGAATCTGCCTGAAAGACATCATTCCACATATCGACTGGCTATACTTCTACTGGGCGTGGCGTGTGAAAGAAGACAGCGACGAGGGACGTTTGCTGCGCGCCGACGCAGAAGAACGCATCGAAAGAATGACACGTGACAGCCGCTACGACATGCTTGCGGTGCAGACATTCCTGCCGGCGCGCGGCACAGAAGACAGCATCACGACATCACAGACTGTCATACCCACACCACGTCAGGCGGCACGCGACGCCAACGAACACCGCAGAGAACAGTGCCTGGCTCTGTGCGACTTCGTCTCGCCGCTCGGCAACGACTATGTCGGAGCATTCGCCGCTACCGTTCCGCCGGCTTTTGTCGAAGAACTGGAACAACTGAAAGAGGCTGCGAAAGACGACTATGAATGCCTGCTGATGCAGACTATCGGCGACCGGCTCGCCGAAGCAACGTCTGAGTTTCTCGGCAAGGAACTGGCTGACGGATACACAAGCGAAGCTGACGGCACGACACAGAAATGGGGCGGCATACGACCGGCGATAGGCTATCCGTCGCTGCCTGAGCAGAAAGCCATCTTCAATCTGCAGCCCATCCTCGACTTCAACGCCATCGGCATCTCGCTGACAGAGAACGGCGCGATGTATCCGCAGGCGAGCGTGGCAGGGCTGTATATCTCACACCCCGACGCAAGATATTTCGGATAAACAACAATGCGCAACAAAAGCCAGGGGGGATGTGTCAGCCCGACACATCCCCCCCTGTGTTTTATATAAAGGGCCCCGTTCCTTTCGACTCGGTCGAAAGGAACATCCCTGACAGCAAATGCCTATTTATAGCGCATCCACTTTATCATCTCTTTCAGCGAAGGCTTCTTGCCGTAGAGCAGTATGCCGACACGATAGATGCGCCCCGCTATCCAGACAAACAAGAAAACAGTGGCATAGAGAATGACAAGCGACAGAAGCTCTTGCCACAACGGCACACCGAAAGGCAACCTGACCATCATGACAATTGGCGAAGAAAGCGGGAACATCGATGCCCAGAATGCCAACGGGCCGTCGGTATTCTCTATGCTGCCCATTGCGGCATAGATGGAGAAAACCATCACAACCACCATCGGCATCATGAACTGTGAGCTGTCTTCTTGTGAATTGACTGCCGCACCTATCGCTGCATAGAATGAAGAATAGAGCAAATAGCCTCCGAAGAAGAAGAGGAAGAACATGATGATAATCTCTGTGACAGGCAAGCCAGAGAGCGCTGCCAGTAGTTCAACAGCCGGCTGCTGCTGTGCGGCGGCTATAGCCTCTGCCGTCAGTTCTGATTCGGGCATTGAAGGAGCGGTGCTGATTCCAAGAATTGCAGAGAGAGAGAGAATCATTGTCAGCCACACGAGCATCTGCGTGATGCCGACCAGCATTATGCCGACTATCTTGCCCATCATAAGCTCGAACGGACGCACACTGCCTACTATAACCTCAACGATGCGGTTTGTCTTCTCTTCCATCACGCCCTGCATCACCATTGCGCCATACGAGAGGACAAACATATATATAAGGAGTGCCGTAAGCATGCCAAGCATCATCGCCACCTCGTTTGACGAGAACGTCTCTTTGCCGTCCTTGCCCCATTTCACTGTCTGCACAGAGAAGTCAGCCTCAACGTCAGAGATGATTTTCTCAAGCTCCGGCAGGCCGTAGGCAGCGACCTTGTCCTCGCGCACCTTCTTGCCGAGAAGGTCGTCAACATAACGGAGAAGGTCGTTCTGAACCTCTGAACGGCTGTAGATCTTCACCGCCTGAGGGTTCTTCAGCAAGTCGTCAGTGATGCAGACAACCGCTCCGACATTGCTCTCGTCGGTATTGAACGAGTTGAGTGGAGCACCCGTGACAGTGAACGTGTAGCCGTCGGCGCGTGTGCTGTCTGCCTTCTGCGCCTCAACAAAGAGAGGCGCGTATTTCCCAGTCGAGTCAATAACAGCAATCTCTGTCTTCTCGTCGCTCTTTATCGAACCGAGAAGGATTGGCGCCGCCACAATGCCAACCATGAGAAACGGCATGAGGATGGTGAGGATGATGAACGATTTCTTCTTTACGCGGGTCATGTACTCACGACCTATAATAATTCCAATATTGCTCATTTTTATGTTGAAATTTAAATAAAAGGTGGGTTCTGTAATTTATTTCACTATCTTCAAGAAGACATCATTCATCGACGGAAGAATCTCGCTGACCTTTGCATTCTGCAACTGCGACGCAAGCTGCTCGACCTGTTCGCGGCTTCCCTCGGCACGTATCTCGTATCTGCCGTCAGAGAAACGGCGCTTCACTTCTGTCACCGAGCCTGACAACACGACACGGCTCTTGTTGATAAGGGCTATGTCGTCGCACACATCTTCTACGGATGCCATGTTGTGAGTGGAATAGATGATGGTGTGGCCTTTGTCGCGCAACTCAAGAATCTCGCGTTTCAGCAGCTCGGCGTTCACCGGGTCGAAACCGGAGAAAGGCTCGTCGAAAATCATCAGCTGCGGACGGTGGACGACAGTCGTCACGAACTGCACCTTCTGCTGCATACCTTTCGACAGCTCCTCAAGTTTCTTGTCCCACCAAGGCATGATGTCAAACTTCTCGAACCACCGCGTCAGCTCGCGACGGGCGTCGCTCTTCGACATGCCCTTCAGACGGGCGAGATACATAGCCTGCTCGCCAACCTTCATCTTCTTGTACAGCCCGCGCTCCTCCGGAAGATAGCCTATGCAGCGGACATCATCAGACGTGAAGGGATGACCGTCGAATGTGACCGACCCGCTGTCTGGCACTGTGATGCGGTTGATGATACGGATGAGTGTCGTCTTGCCGGCGCCGTTGGGCCCGAGCAAGCCGAACACCTTGCCCTTTGCGACATGTATCGACACATTGTCGAGGGCTGTATGCTCTGCATACTTCTTTGTGATGTTTTCTGCTTTCAGCATAATGTTATCAGTTTGTTTTTCGGAAAAGAGGAAGGCGGCATATCTGCCACCCTGGAGAACGCTCCTATTGTTTGACGCACACCTTCGTCACTTTGCTACAATGATGAACAACATTTTTTTTCTACAGCCGTAACTACTCAGCACATAATATAGCGCGCGAGTTTCAGATGGTGTCCCGCGACTGCTCCGTACCTTTCTTCTCCACCCGCTCGCAAGGTGCAGCCAACCTTTCGCTAAGTCAACGAAAGTGTCATTGCGGCTTGCAGATGATACTATTTTGCACGT